>CAVJLQ010000195.1:0-2649 GCA_963650435.1 Alloprevotella sp.
CCCCGGTGTACTGCGCCGCGGCCAAGCAGGCGGGCTGGCGCGCCGTGGGCGTGCGGGACGACCTGTTTGCCCACCGGCGGGAGGAGTTCTCCCTCTGCGACCGGTATCTGGAAAACCTGTCTCAGTTCTAAAGCTCAGTTCCCCGCCCGAAAAACGGGCGGGTGCTGCCTTTTAGAATGTTCTATTTTATTTTCAGCGCCCCACCCGCTTCGCGGGTGGGGCGCTGAAAATTCTATCTTTTTATACTTTCTGCATGTGGGCGGCGGCGGACTTCAGCATCAGCCGCTTGGTGCCCACATTGTCGAAGGCGATCTCCAGCAGGGCGTCGCCCCCCATTTTCTGCACGGACAGCACCATGCCCTTGCCGAAGGCCTTGTGCTGCACCATGTCCCCCTTCTGGAAGGCGGTGAGAGAGGGCGCGGCCGCCGCCGCGCTGCCCATGCTCCCAGTCTTGGGCAGGGGCATCCGGGAGCGCTCCACCGTGCGGCCCGTGCCTGCGGGGCGGGCGGTCCCTCCGGCGGCGGCGCCGGACATGGCCCGGGTGAAGCCGCCGTAGCTGCTCTGGGGCCGCTGGTCAAACTCCGACCGGCGCTGGCTGTAGGCGGGCCGGTCGCCGTAGCCGTTGTAGCCCGAGTCCCGGCTGGGGATGCCGCCCCAGCCGCTGTCCTGGGACAGGAAGGAACGGCCCTTCTTCTCCACCAGCTCCTCGGGGATCTCCCCCACAAAGCGGCTGGGCCGGTTGGAGCTGGTGCGTCCGAACAGCATCCGCTGTCCGGCGCAGGTCATATACAGCTTCTCCTTGGCCCGGGTCATGGCCACATAGCACAGGCGGCGCTCCTCCTCCATCTCGTCGGTCTCGCCGATGGCCCGGATGCCGGGGAAGATGCCCTCTTCAGTGCCCACCACAAAGACCACGGGGAACTCCAGGCCCTTGGCGGCGTGCATGGTCATCATCACCACGCAGTCCTGATCGGGGTCGTGGCTGTCCATGTCGGTATACAGGGCGATCTCGTCCAGGAAGCCCGCCAGAGTGGGCTGGTCCCCGGCGTTTTCCAGATAGCCGTGGATGGAGGTCAGCAGCTCCCGCACGTTCTCCAGGCGGGTGCGGTCCTCCACGGTGTTCTTGGCCTCCAGCATGACGGCGTAGCCCGTGCGCTGGATCAGCTCCTCATAGAACTGGTCCAGGGGCAGCTGGTTCACCAGACCGGCCAGCTCTCCCATCAAATTGGTGAAGGCCGCCAGCTTGGCCGCCGACCGCTCCAGCTCCGGGTACATCCGGGCGTTGTCGATGACGGAGTAGAGGGACGCCCCCTCCCGCAGGGCGATCTGCTGGGCGGTCTCCACCGTCTTGGCTCCGATGCCCCGGGGCGGGTTGTTGATGATCCTGGTCAGGCGCAGGTCGTCCTCCGGATTGTTCAGCACCGCCAGATAGGCCACCATGTCCTTCACCTCCGCCCGCTCGAAGTAGCGGGTGCCGCCGATGATGCGGTAGGGGATGCCGCTGCGCTTGCAGGCATTCTCCATCTGGTTGGACTGGGCGTTCATGCGGTAGAGGATGGCGTGGTCCTTGAAGTGCCGCCCCTTGGACACCCCGTCCAGGATCTGGTTGGCCACATACTGGGCCTCGTCATTCTCGTTCATGGCGGTGTACAGGGTCACCTTGTCCCCTGCCCCCGCCTTGGTCCACAGCTCCTTGCCCTTCCGGCCCTGGTTGTTGCGGATCACAGCGTTGGACGCCTCCAGAATGGACTTGGTGGAGCGGTAGTTCTCCTCCAGGCGGATGGTGCGGCAGGCGGGATACTGCTTTTCAAAGGAGAGGATATTCTCGATGGTGGCCCCGCGGAAGCGGTAGATGGACTGGTCGTCGTCGCCCACCACGCAGAAGTTCTCATATCCCCCCGCCAGGGTGGAGGCCAGCAGGTACTGTAAATTGTTGGTGTCCTGATACTCGTCGATGAGCACATAGCGGAACTTCCGCTGGTAATAGGTGCGCACATCCTCGAACTGCTGGAGCAGACGCACGGTGTGCAGGATGATGTCGTCAAAGTCCAGGGCGCTGGCCTCCCACAGGCGGCGCTGATACTCGCAGTAGATCTTGGCGATCTTGATCAGGCGGAAGTCCCCCGCCTTCTCCTGCTGGGCCAAATAGTCCGGGGCCAGCAGCATGGCGTCCTTGGCCCGGGAGATGTGCCCCAGCACCGACCGGGGCGGGAACTGCTTGTCGTCGGTGCCCAGGTCCTTCATGCACTCCTTGATGACCCGCAGGGAGTCGTCCGTATCGTAGATGGTGAAGCTGGAGGAGAAGCCCAGCTTTTCGATGTCCCGCCGCAGGATGCGCACGCAGGCGGAGTGGAAGGTGGCGGCCCAGATGTCGTTGGCCGCCGGGCCCAGCATCTTCTCCAGCCGCTCCTTCAGCTCCCCCGCCGCCTTGTTGGTGAAGGTGATGGCCAGGATGGACCAGGGGGCGGCGGGCTCCACCTGGCACAGGCGCACCTGGCGCTCCCGCTCCTCCTGGGTAGAGGCCCCCTTCTGGGCGTACCGCTGGAGAAAGGCCAGGTCGTCCGCCGTCACCCAGTCGGGCACCTCGGGGCAGTCGGAGCCCCGGCCGTACCGCATCAGGTTGGCCACCCGGTGGATCAGCACGGTGGT
>CAVJLQ010000196.1:0-4536 GCA_963650435.1 Alloprevotella sp.
TTGTAGGGGCCGGTGTCCTCACCGGCCCGCGGGCGGCCACAGGCCGCCCCTACGGGGGCGTGGGGGCGGAGCCCCCGGGGACCCAACCACGACCCAACGTAGTACCCGCAAGGGGTACGCCGCATCCGTAAGGCAGCAGAGCCGCCGACGGCTGCGCTGTGGTCGTGGTTGGGAGAGGAGGAGCAAGGGAGCGAAGCGAAGGATGCCCACACCTGGGCATCCCGAGCGGAGCGGACTTTGCGACGACGAGGTGGGTGGGACTTCAATCTTTATTCCTGCACGTCCACCCGCTCCACCCGCAGGCAGCGCTTCTTCTCCGTGTCGATGACGAACAGGCAGGCGTTGAGCTTACAGGGGCCCTCCGCCTCCTCATACCGCCGGGGCAGGCCCCCCAGGAACAGGTTGATGGAGTTCTCCGGCTTGATGCCCAGCACCGAGCGGCTGGGGCCGGTCATGCCCAGGTCGGTGACGAAGCCGGTGCCCCGGGGCAGTACCTGGCAGTCGGCGGTGGGCACATGGGTGTGGGTGCCCCACACCGCCTGCACCTTGCCGTCCAGATACCAGGCCATGGCCCCCTTCTCGCTGGTGGCCTCGGCGTGGAAGTCCAGCAGGACCGCGTCGCAGCCCTCCAGCTGGCGCAGAATGGTGTTGGCCATTTTGAAGGGGCTGTCCAGGTTGGGGTTCAGGTCCACCCGGCCCATGAGGTTCATCACCCCCACGGTCAGCCCCCGGCACTTGTAGATGCCATAGCCCCGGCCGGGCACCCGGCCGGCGTAGTTGGCCGGGCGGAGGATGCTGCTGTTCTTGTCCAGAAAGTCCCCGATCTGGATGCGGTTCCAGGTGTGGTTGCCCAGGGTGATCACATCCGCCCCGGCGTCCAGCATCCCCCGGGCCTGGGCGGGGGTGATGCCCACGCCGGAGGCGTTCTCGCCGTTGACCACGGCGAAGTGGATGTCCAGTCTGCTCCGCAGCTCCCCCAGGCGGCGGCGCAGGATGTCCTGCCCCCCCTCGCCCACGATGTCTCCCACGGCCAGTACCCGCAGCTCCATAATAGTTCCTCCTGAATATTCTTGTTTTTGCCGGGAACAGTGCCCCCCCGCAAAAATCCCAATCAAATAACGACAAGATAAGCTGTACGACGCGGGGGCGGATACTATCCGCCCCTACGGCGTCCTCGCAAGCTGCGTATTTCTTATTTCCCCACGCAGAACCGCGCAAAGATGCGGTCGGTGATGTCCTCCCGCACGCTCTGGCCGGTGAGCTCCCCCAGGGCGGACAGGGCATCCTCCACATCGGTGAGCATGGCGTCGGGGGTGACACCGCTCTCCAGGGCCTCCTGGGCCCGGATGACGGCGGCCAGGGCCCGCCCCGCGGCCTCGGCCTGGCGGGCGTTGGTCAGCAGCTGGCCGTACTCCTCCTGCCCCCGGGGGAACAGCGCTCCCACCGCCGCGGCCAGCCGGTCCAGCCCCTGGCCGGTCTTTGCGCTGACCTCCACCGCCGGGGGCGCGTCCGCGCCGGACATATCCGCCGCCGCGGCCCGCTTTTCCAGATCCGCCTTTGACCAGACGAGGATCCACGGCTTGCCCGTGTCCGCCACGGCCCGGGCCAGTCCGGCGTCCTCCCGGGTCCACTCCGCCGCGCCGTCGGCCACGACCAGGATCAGCTCCGCCTCCTCCATGGCCCGGCGGCTGCGCTCCACCCCCAGCTGCTCGATGGGGTCGTCGGATCGGCGCAGGCCGGCGGTGTCGATCAGCCGCAGGGTCACGCCCCCCAGCTCCGCCCGCTCCTCCACCGTGTCCCGGGTGGTGCCGGGGATGTCGGTGACGATGGCCCGGTCATAGCCCACCAGGGCGTTGAGCAGAGAGGACTTGCCCGCGTTGGGCCGGCCCACGATGGCGCAGGGGACGCCGTTCTTCACCAGCTGCCCCCGGTGCCAGCTGGCGGCCAGCTGCTCCAGGGCCGTCCGCTGGGCGGCCAGGCTCTCCCCCAGCTGCCGGGCGGTAAAGGGGTCGATGTCCTCGTCGGGGTAGTCCAGCACCGCGTGGAAGTGGGCCATCACATCCAGCAGGGCGGAGTAGACCGCCCCGATCCGCCGGGACAGGGCGCCGTTGAGCTGCCCCGCCGCGTTCCGGGCCGCCTGGCGGCTGTCCGCCTCCAGCAGGTCGCCCACCGCCTCCGCCTGGGCCAGGTCCAGCTTTCCGTTGAGAAAGGCCCGGCGGGTGAACTCCCCCCGCTGGGCCTGCCGGGCCCCGGCGGCAAACAGGGCCTCCAGCCCCAGCTGCAGCACCATGGGGGCGCCGTGACAGTGGATCTCCGCCGTGTCCTCCCCGGTGTAGCTGTGGGGGGCCAGGGAGAAGGTGCACAGCACCCGGTCAATGACCGCCCCCTCCGTATCCAGCAGGTCGCCGTACACCAGCTCATGGGGGCGGTGCTCCAGCAATCCCTTGCGCCCCAGCGGTTTGAAGCACGCCGCGGCGATCTGCGCCGCCCGGGGGCCGGACAGGCGCAGGATGCCGATGGCCGCCGGGATGGGCGGCGTGGAGATGGCGGCGATGGTATCAGCGGCAGGTCCCATAGTGCTCCTTCCCGCCCGGAAAACGGCAGACCGGGCGCAGCTTCCTGCAAGAAAATAAGTTTGTTGGTTTTTTCGTTTTACAAAGTCTTGACATGGCCCCGGGAAAAGAAAAATGAATATTTCACCTTTCCCCGGTTTCCATAACGCAGTGTGGATAACTCGGTGGATAATGTGGAAAACCCATGAGCGGCGGGGGCGGCGGTCCTTTCTCACCCGGTTGCGGGTATACACTCCGATGCGGATACACCGCGTCAAAAATTTGGGGGAACCGTTTCCGGAACCGGCCGTCCCCCCGCCGTCCGCCCCGGCCGGGGCATCCCGCCGTGCAGGATGCCCTGCGTTTTGGCGGGCCAGACTTTGGCCTTACATCCGTTTGATGATCGCCCGGGCCGCTTGTACCCCGGATGCGCCGGCCTGGGCCAGGCCGCGGGTGACGCCGGCGCCGTCGCCGGCGGCGAAGAAGTTGGGCAGGGCCGTCTCCAGCTCCTGGGTCAGCTGCAGGCGGGCAGAGTAGAACTTCACCTCGGCGCCGTACAGCAGGGTGTCGTAGTTGGCGGTGCCCGGGGCGATCTTGTCCAGCTGATAGATCATCTCGATGATGTCGTCCAGCTGCCGCTTGGGCAGGGTCAGGGACAGGTCGCCGGGCACGGCGGCGGTGAGGGTGGGCTTGACGAAGGACTTGCTCATGCGGTGGTCGTTGGTGCGGCGGCCGCCCACCAGGTCGCCGAAGCGCTGCACCAGCACCCCTCCGGCCAGCATGTTGGACAGGGAGGCGATGTGCTTGCCGTAGCGGTAGGGCTCGTTAAAGGGCTGGGTGAAGCGGTTGGACACCAGCAGGGCGAAGTTGGTGTTCTCGCTGCGCAGGGCGGGGTCGGCATAGGAGTGGCCGTTCACCGTGTTGATGCCCTCCACATTCTCCGCCACCACGTGGCCGTAGGGGTTCATGCAGAAGGTGCGCACCGGGTCGCCGTACCGCTTGGTGCGGTAGACGAACTTGGACTCGTACACCACGTCGGTGATGTGCTCGAACACGGTGGCGGGCAGCTCCACCCGCACGCCCACGTCCACCTGGTTGTTCAGCAGCTGAAGGCCCAGGCCCTTGCACTGGTTGGAGAACCACTCCGCCCCGCTGCGGCCGGGGGCGGCCAGCAGGTACTTACACACCAGGTCGTCCCCCTTCTTCAGGGTCAGGCGGTAGCCCTCGGGGTCGGCGGCGATGGTCTCCACCTCGGTATTGAAGCGGAACTCCAGCTTGTCCTTCAGCCCCTCGTAGATGTTGGTGAGGATGCGCAGGTTGTTCTCGGTGCCCAGATGCTTGCACCGGGCCTGCAGCAGGTGCAGGTCATAGGCCAGGGCCCGGCGTTCCAGGGCCCGGGCCTCCGGGCTGCTGGTGGAGAACCACTCCTCCGTGGCCCCGTGGGCCACGTTGATGGAGTCCACATAGGCGATCAGATCCATGACGGTCTTCTGGTCGATGAAATCGGTGAGCCAGCCGCCGAACTGGGTGGTGGAGTTGAACTTGCCGTCGGAGAAGGCCCCCGCTCCGCCGAAGCCGCACATGGTGTGGCACACGGGGCAGTGGATACACTCCTTCACCTTGCCCGCCACGATGGGGCAGCTGCGGTGGTAGATGTCCGCGCCCTGGTCCACCGCAAGGACCTTCAGCCCGGGGGCGAAATGGGCCAGCTCGTAGGCGGCAAAGATGCCGGCCTCGCCGCAGCCGAGGATGATAACGTCATAATTTGCGCTCATATGGCAGCTCCTTCTTGTCCCGCCGGGCGCAGGCCCCGGGACATACAATATCAGAGTATAGTATAGCAGAATTTTGGGAGAAAGAAAACTCCTAATTAGGGATCGGGGCGTTCCGTAGGGGCCGCCCCATGTGGCGGCCCGCCTATCCTATCCACCGCCCCCTCATCCGTCATCGCCTTCGGCGATGCCACCTTCCCCCCTGTGGGGGG
>CAVJLQ010000197.1:0-4050 GCA_963650435.1 Alloprevotella sp.
ATCGGCAATTTGCTCCAAATGCCTGAAAAGGGGCGTCCGAAGAAAAAATGGGGGCTGTGCTTCGGGGCAAAATGAGGTATAATAAAACAGACAAGAACGCCGGGATCGAGCCGGCCGTATCCGAAGGAGGGACTATGAGCGCGGAAGCTTTGAACATTCTTGTGACCCTGGACTGCAACTATCTGCATCAGCTGAACGTGATGCTGACCTCGCTGCTGGAGCGGGAGGAGGGCTTTGTGCGGGTCTTTCTCCTCAGCCGGGGAGAGATGACCGATGAGCAGCTGGCCAATACCCGCCTGGTGCTGGCGGGGCGGGGGGAGCTGTGCCCCATCACCATCCGGGAGGAGCAGCTTCAGGGCGCCCCCACCACCGACCGCTATCCCCTGGAGATCTACTACCGCATCTTTGCGGCCAAATATCTGCCCCAGGAGCTGGACCGGGTGCTCTATCTGGACCCCGATCTGGTGATCAATCAGAGCATCCGGCACCTGTACCGCCTGCCCATGGGGACGGCCTTTTTCGCGGCGGCCTCTCACATCGGCAACCTGCTGCATATCGTCAACGAGCTGCGCCTGGACATGGACGAGACCAGCCCCTATATCAACTCTGGGGTCATGCTGATGAACCTGCGTCAGCTGCGGCAGGAGCAGGACTATGCCCAGGTGTTCGATTACATCGCGGCCCACAAGAACCGGCTGATCCTGCCCGACCAGGACATCATCAGCGGCCTGTACGGCGGGCGGATCATCCCCCTGGATGCCTGGCGCTACAACATGACGGAGCGGCTGTTCGCCTTCCACCGCCAGGCGGGGGACCGCATGGACCTGGACTTCGTGCGGGAGAACAGCGCCGTGATCCACTACTGCGGCCGGAACAAGCCCTGGAAAAACAACTACATCGGCAAGCTGGACTGCTTTTACAAGGAAGCGGAGGCTAAGTATCTGGCCATGGTGAAGGCGGCGGAAAAGTGAGGGGCGCAGCGGGGAACGACCGGGATAAACTGCCCCTTGACAGGAAAAACCGCCGGTAGCATAATGAGAAAAACCGAAAGGAACGCCCATTCAGGGCGATAAGGAGGAAGCTGTATGGAATCAGCAGTCAAGCGTATCGGAGTGTTGACCAGCGGCGGCGACGCCCCCGGCATGAATGCGGCCGTGCGGGCCGTGGTGCGCACGGCGGTGGGGGAAAATGTGGAGTGCGTAGGCATCCGCCGGGGCTGGAACGGCCTGATCAACAATGACTTTGAGGTCATGAACGGCAGCAGCGTCAGCAATATCATCAATAAGGGCGGCACCATCCTGTACACGGCCCGCAGCGAGGAGTTCAAGACCAGAGAGGGCCGGGATAAGGCCCTGGGCACCTGCAAGCTGCTGGGGCTGGACGGCATCGTGGCCGTGGGCGGCGACGGCACCTTCCGGGGGGCTCTGGCCCTGTCCCGCCAGGCGGCGGAGGAGGGCATCCACCTCCAGGTGGTGGGCATCCCCGGCACCATCGACAACGACATCGGCTGCTCCCACTATACCATCGGCTTCGACACCGCCTGCAACACCGCTGTGGAGTGCATCGACCGCCTGCGGGACACCATGCAGTCCCACGAGCGCTGCTCCGTGGTGGAGGTCATGGGCCGGGAGGCAGGCTATCTGGCCCTGTATGTGGGCATCTCCGTGGGCGCCACGGCGGTGCTGATCCCCGAGCGGCCTGTGGACTTTGAAAACGACGTGGCGGACAACATCCGCCGGGCCCGGCTGGCCGGAGCCACCCACTACATGGTGGTGGTGGCCGAGGGGGCGGGCAGCGCCTATGACATCGCCGCCAGGATCCACGACGATCTGGGCATCGAGCCCCGGGTGACGGTGCTGGGGCACATCCAGCGGGGCGGCTCCCCCTCCGCCCGGGACCGGGAGACCGCCAGCCGCATGGGCTACGAGGCCGCCATGTCCCTGATCCAGGACCGGGGCAACCGGATCATCGCCATGCGGGACGGCAGCATCGTCAACCTGGACATGGAGGAGGCCCTGGCCATGAAGAAGACCTTCCCCATGGACCGGTATGACATTCTGGAGGCCCTGACCAACAACCACCTGATGTAAACGGAACAACAAACAGCCCCCGGCCCGGTTTATACCGGGCCGGGGGCTTTACTTTAGGCACTGTGCCCATTGACTGGGAAAAAGGGACAGAGTACAATGAACTGATGTTTTCCAAGGCAGGTGTTTCCCTTGAAGTATATGAAGCAATTGGGCGTGATCCTCGTCATTTCCCTGACGGGGGAGGTGCTGAACCATCTGATCCCGCTGCCCGTTCCGGCCAGCATATACGGGCTGGTGCTGATGCTGGCGGCCCTGTGCCTGAAGATCATCCGGGTCAGCGATGTAAAGGACACGGCCATGTTCCTCATCGAGATCATGCCCATGATGTTCATCCCCGCAACGGTGGGACTGATGACCGCCTTCGACATTCTGAAGCCCCGCCTGCTGGCCTACGCGGTGATCATCATCGGGACCACTGTTCTGGTGATGGCGGTATCCGGCGTGGTGACCCAGGCGATGATGCACGGGAAGGAGAAGGGGAAGAAATGAACGGATTCCTGGAAAATTCCGCTTTTTTCGGCGTGGCCCTCAGCCTGTGCGCTTACGGACTGGGCGTTTTGGTGCAGAAGCATGTCAAATGTCCCCTGCTCAACCCGCTGCTGGTGTCGGCCGCGCTGATCATTGCCCTTCTGGTGGGGGCACATATCGACTATGAGGTGTACAACGCCGGAGCCAAATACCTCAGCTATCTGCTCACCCCCGCCACGGTGTGCCTGGCCGTGCCTCTGTACGAAAAGCTGTCCCTGCTGCGGCGCAACGGGGCGGCGGTGCTCACGGGGGTGCTGGCCGGGGTGCTCACCACGCTGGTGAGCGTGCTACTGCTGTCCGCGGTCTTTGGCCTGTCACATGCGGAATATGTGACCCTGCTGCCCAAGTCGATCACCACGGCCATCGGCATGGGTGTGTCGGAGGAGCTGGGCGGCCATGTGACGGTGACGGTGGCGGCCATCATTGCCACCGGGATGACGGGCAGCACCATCGCCCCCGGGCTGTGCCGCCTGCTGAAGATCCACGACCCGGTGGCCAAGGGCGTGGCGATCGGGACGGCCTCCCACGCTATGGGCACCTCCAAGGCCATGGAGATGGGAGAGACCGAGGGCGCCATGAGCAGCCTGGCCATCGTGGTCTCCGGCATTTTGACGGTGGCCGTGGTCCCGTTCTTCTCTGAGCTTCTGTAAGACCGGCCCGCCAAGGCCCCGCGTTTCCATAGGAAACGCGGGGCCTTTTTATGCCGTGTCCGGGGGATATGCCCCCAGTATATGCAGGAACCGGATGCTCTCATAGGGATATGAGGTGACGGGGCGGTAGTCCGCGTCCTGACTGTGGGCGGCCACCAGGATCTGGTCCAGGACGCCGGGGCGGCCCACCTCCACGATCACCGGAGTGTGGCCGAACTGGCCGGCGCCGAAGTCCAGCTGTACGAAGTCGCCGGGCAGGACGTCCTCAGGCGGGCACTCCCTCCCCACGGGGCCGGGAGAGGGGCCCTGCCGGGTCAGAAAGTTGTAGAAATAGGGCACCCCTGTCCAGGCCGGAGCCTTGTCGTTGGCGGAGAGGTAGTACCAGCCGAAGATGGGGGTGAAGTTCATCACGCCCGTTCCGGCGTACAGGCACTGGGAGGCGAAGTTCGTGCAGTCGCCCCCAAGCTCCTCATAGTCATAGAAGCGGGGGTTGCGGCCATAGGCCCAGCGGTGGGCGTACCGCACGGCCCGGGCGCGGTTATAGGGCAGGAGCATGGAGATCCCCCTTTTCCAATGGGATGTCCTATTCTATGCAGACATGGGCACAGAAAAGAACATCCCCAGCCCATAGGGCTGGGGATGTATTTTGAGCAAGGATGCAGGGGTCACGCCTTGCCGGCGCAGCCCAGCACGTCGGTCAGCTTGTGGGCCACCAGAGCCTTGATGGCGGCGCGGGCGGGCTTCAGATACTCACGGGGGTCGAACTTGTCGGGATGCTCCAC
>CAVJLQ010000198.1:0-5635 GCA_963650435.1 Alloprevotella sp.
TGCCCACCAGGTCGGCGCCCACGTCGGCGGCCTTGGTGTAGATGCCGCCGCCCACACGGGCGAACAGCGCCATGAAGGAGGCGCCCATGCCGTTCATGACCATGACGTTGGCGATCTGCACGGCGTCCATCCTGCCGATATACTTCAGGCCCAGGAACCACAGGGTGATGTCCAGCATGCCCAGGCCCACCACGGTGAAGCCCATGACGGAGCCGGAGGAGAAGGCCACCTTCAGGCCGTGGTTCAGGCTCTCGTGGGCGGCATTGGCGGTGCGGGCGTTGGCGTTGGTGGCGATCTTCATGCCGATGAACCCGGCCAGCATGGAGAATACGCCGCCGGTGACAAAGGCGAAGGGGGTGATCCGGGACAGCATGGTGCCGCCGGACAGGAAGGCGATGGCCAGCAGAAGGATGAACACGACCACAAAGACCTTGCCTACGGTGGTATACTGGCGCTTCAGGTAGGCGTTGGCGCCGGAACGGATGGCAGCGGCGATCTTGACCATCTTTTCGTCGCCCTCAGAGGCGCGCATCACCTTGCCGCGCTGCACCCAGGCGAAGCTTAGCGCGATCAGCGCGCCGATAAGGCCGATCCAAAACATATTTTCCAAAACAGAGCACTCCTTTTTTGCCTTCAAACGAAGTGGGGCTTTCGCTTATGCGAAAGCCCCACACGTTTAGGCGTGGCTTATGTTATGATTTTAACACATAAGCCGCGGATTGCAAGTTAAAAAAGAGCAACAGGCGAAAAATTGTGCAAACCGTAAAAGTTATAGGCGGTCTGTTGGTCGAAAATGAATGAAATTAACTGGAAAATTTCAGGTCCGGCGCCAGGCCCCCCGGCTGAACAGCACCAGAACGGGCATGATCTCCAGTCTGCCGATGACCATACAGGCGGAAAGCACCCCTTTTGAAAGGGCGGACAGGGTGGAAAAGTTCCCGGCGGGCCCCACCAGGTCAAGTCCGGGGCCCACATTGCTGACGCAGGTCAGGGCGGAAGTGAAGGATACGGAGAAGGAGACGTCATCCAGCGAGACCACCAGCGCCCCGGCCAGGATGATGGCCAGGTAGCACCCGATGAAGGTCAGGGTGGAGCGCAGGGTGTCCTCGTCCACGGTCCGGCCCTCCAGCCGCACGGTCTCCACCAGGTTGGGGTGGATGATGCGGTGCAGCTCCCGCCTTGTGCAGCGCAGCAGCAGCAGGATGCGGGAGCACTTCATGCCGCCGCCGGTGGAGCCGGCGCAGGCCCCGCAGAACATGAGCAGGATCAGCACCAGCTGGGAGAAGTGGGGCCAGAACAGCCAGTCCGTGGTGGAGAACCCGGTGGTGGAGATGATGGAGGTCACCTGGAAGAAGGCGTACCGCAGGGCCTGGGGCAGGCTGGGGTACAGCCCGCGGATGTTCCATGCGATCAGCAGGGTGGCCCCGGCCACCACCAGCAGGAAGAAGCGCAGCTCGTCGCTCTTCAGGGCGTCCTTCCACCGGCGGGTGAGCACCAGGAAGTACAGGGCGAAGTTCACCGAGAACAGCAGCACGAACACGGAGATGATCAGGTCCACGGCCACGCTGCCGTAAGCTCCCACGCTGGCGTTGCGGTTGGAGAAGCCGCCGGTGCCCGCGGAGGAGAAGGTGTGGATCAGGGCGTCGTACAGGGGCAGCCCCGCCAGCCGCAGACAGAGCAGCTCCGCCAGGGACAGGCCGCCGTAGATGCTGTACAGGATCTTAGAGGTCTGGGACTGCTTGGGCACCAGCTTGGAGAAGGTGGGGCCCGGGGACTCCGCCTGGGCCAGATAGTGGGAGGGGATGCCCAGAGCGGGCACCACCGCGGTGACCAGCACCAGGATGCCCATGCCCCCCAGCCAGTGGGTAAAGGCCCGCCAGAACAGGATGCCCCGGGGCAGGGCCTCGATGTCCGTCAGGATGGTGGCTCCGGTAGTGGTAAAGCCGGAGAAGGACTCGAATACGCAGTCTATAAAGGAGGGGAAGTACCTCGACAGCCAGAAGGGCAGCGCCCCGCCCAGCCCGATGAGCAGCCAGATCAGCCCCACCGCGAAGAACCCCTCCCGGGCGTAAAAGCGCCGGTCACGGGTGTGCAGGCCGGACAGGAGCAGCCCCGCCCCCGCCAGCAGGGCGGCGGTGATCAGAAAGGGGAGGGGGGACTCCCGGAAGAGCAGGGCGGTCACCAGGGGGGGCACCATGGCGGCGCACTCCACCAGCAGCACCCGGCCTACCACCCGCAGGATCAGCTTGAAGTTCATATCAGCCCTCCTGACCGGTCGTGGGGATGGAGGTGAAGATGTCGTTGAGGTCCAGTATGCCGCTGTTGCGGCTGATCAGGATCACGCTGTCCCCCGCCATCAGCCGGGAGGAGCCCTCGGGGATGATGATCTCGTCCCCCCGGGCGATCACGGCGATGAGCACGCCGGGGCGCAGATGCAGGTTTTTCAGAGGGGTGTCCAGCCCTCGGGTGGCGGGGCTGACGGTGAACTCCATGGCCTCGGCCCCGCCGTTGGCGATGCGGTACAGGGCGTTCATCACGCTGCCCTGAGAGTTCTGCATCCCCCGCACCACCTGGAGGATATACTGGGCGGTGATCAGCTTGGGGGAGATGACGCTGTCCAGCCCGATGGACTGGGCGATGCCCACATAGTTCTGCTCGTTGGACTTGGCGATCACCTTGGTCACCCCCTGCTGCAGGGCGTAAAGGGAGACGATGAGGTTGTCCTCGTCCCGGTCGGTCAGGGCCACAAAGGCGTCGGAGGCGGACAGCCGCTCCGACTCCAGCAGCTGCTGGTCGCTGCTCTCCCCCTGGATGACCATGCTCCGGGGCAGCTGCTCGCTGATGAAGCGGCAGCGGTCGGCGTCCCGCTCCAGGATCTTTACCTGCACCCGGGTGCGCTCCAGCAGCTGGGCCAGATAGAGGGAGATCTTTCCGCCGCCGGCGATGAATACGCTGTTCACCTTAGGAGTATAGCGGCCCAGGGTGCGGAAAAACTGGTCCAGGCTGCCCGGGCGGCCGATGAGGTACAGCTTGTCCCCGGCCCGGGGCACAAAGGCGCCGTTGGGGATGATCACCCCGTCGTCCCGCTGGGCGGCGCAGAACAGCAGAGACAGCTTTTTCACCCGGTCAGATAGGTCCCGCAGGGGCTTGCCCACCAGAAAGTCCCCCTCCTGCAGGCGGAAGCCCATCAGCTCCACCTTGCCCCGGCAGAAGCTGTCGATGTTGGCGGCGGCGGGGAAGCGCAGCAGGCGGGAGATCTCGGCGGCGGTCGCGCTCTCCGGGTTGATGATCAGGTCGATGCCCAGGTCGCGCTGGAGAGAGCCCAGGCCGTCGGTATACTCCGGGTCGCGGATGCGGGCGATGGTGTATTTGGTGCCCACATTTTTGGCCATCAGGCAGCACACCATGTTGATCTCGTCGGAGTCGGTGGCCGCCACGAGGACGTCGGCCGTCTCGGCCCCCGCCTCCCTCAGGCAGTTGACAGACACGCCGCTGCCCCGCACCGTCATGAGATCCAGAGTGTCGGACACCTTTTTCAGCGCCTCTTCCTTCCGGTCCAGAACGGTGATGTCGTGCTTTTCCTTTACCAGCTGTTCGGCCAGGGTGTAGCCCACCTTGCCGCTGCCCACGATAATGATCTTCAAAAAAACACCTGCTTTCTGTCTGCCGCGGCCGGGCCGCGGAGATGGGGATGCGGAGAAAACGCCCCGCCGCATGGAAACGGCAGGGCGTCTGTGTCAGGGTCAAACCGTCCACTCACCGTGGACCACGCCTACCAGGTACCAATGCCCGTCCAGTGCCTGAAATACAAGCTTGAGAGAACACCAGTCCGCTCCTCCGTAGGCGGGGTCGATGGATGGATAGCAGAAGTCTACAAAGCGGCAGTCGGGATACGCGTCCGTAATGTTTTCCAGGGCGTTGCCGGACACCGTGATGCGGTCGATGCCGATCTGAGGGGCCTGGCAGTAGTCCACATTATAGACATACCGCTCAAAATAATCCAGCATGGTCATCTGGATGGGGTCGCCTTTGCCGTCGGTCATGCCCCAGACATAGGGGGTGTCGTCCTCGGCCAGCTTTTTGATCTGCTTGGCGGAGAAGTTCAGGTCCACATCGGGCTCTACTGTGGAGTAGGGCGTAAAGGTCACTCCCAGCTCCGGGTGGACAAAGGAGGACAGGGCGTCCCAGTCCCGCTGCTGCATGGCGAGGGCCGCGGAGCAGGCGCTGTCCAGCAGAAGGAAGTTGTCCTTGCTGTTGAACTGGGCGGGGGCAGAGGAGCTGTCCTGGCCGGAGACGGCGAAATTGGCGGTATCAGTGACCGTAAGGTTGGAGAATACCCGGTTGACCTGGGGGTCCTGCTTGGGTGACCAGGGCAGGATACCGGGGGGACACAGGGTGCCCAGGAACAGGCCGGCGGCCAGCAGCCCGGCGCCCAGAAGGATACCTCTTATCTTCATGGTGTGCCCCTCCTTTCCTTTGAAATGCTCCCCGCTGCGGAAGCGGGGAGAACAGAAAATGAACACAATCACGACATATTATATCATATCGCGGCAGAGATCGCAAGATGTGATCGGCAGCGAAAAATGCCCCCGGATACGATCATTATTATACCGCACTTTTTGCATTTTGACAAGAACAGGGGGCGGATAACTTGCATCAGATGGAGAAAACGGCTATAATAACAAAAAATGCGGGGCCGTGGGCTCCGCTTTCCCAGAAAGGAGCGCCGATCGATGAACGAGAAAGAGCGCACAGTTCAATTCCATATCCAGTGCAGGAAGGGGGACGTGGGCAGCTACTGCATCCTGCCCGGTGATCCCGGCCGGTGCAGGGCCATTGCCCAGTATTTCGACGACCCCGTTCATGTCAAGACCAACCGGGAGTATGAGACCTGGACCGGGACCCTGCTGGGGGAGAAGGTCAGCGTGGTCTCCACCGGCATCGGCGGCCCCTCTGCCTCCATCGCCATGGAGGAGCTGGTCAACCTGGGCGCGCACACCTTCATCCGTGTTGGCACCTGCGGCGGCATCGACCTGGACGTGCAGAGCGGGGACGTTGTGGTGGCCACCGGCGCGGTGCGCATGGAGGGGACCAGCCGGGAGTACGCCCCCATCGAGTGGCCCGCTGTGCCCGACTTCGGGGTGACCTGCGCGCTGGTGCAGGCGGCGAAGGACCTGGGCCTGCCCTGGAAGGCGGGGGTCGTGCAGTGCAAGGACTCCTTCTATGGACAACATTCCCCCGGACGCATGCCCGTGTCCTACGAGCTGGAACAGAAGTGGGAGGCGTGGAAGCGCCTTGGGGTGCTGGCCTCTGAGATGGAGTCCGCGGCCCTGTTTGCCGTGGCCGCCGCCCGCAGGGTGCGGTGCGGCTCCTGCTTCCATGTGATCTGGAACCAGGAGCGGGAGAAGGCCGGCCTGGACCAGAAGGAGGACGACGACACCACCACCGCGGTGCGCGTGGGGGTAGAGGCGCTGAAGCTGCTGATCCGGCAGGACAAGGAGAAGTGTTGATCGATCGAACGACGCGGCCGCGGGGGAACGCCCGCGGCCGCCGAGACGGTCAAAAAAGTAGTGGAACGTAGAGATACGGGAAGGAAGATAGTTACGAAAGAAACCCAGGAAGGGTGTCTTTCGTT
>CAVJLQ010000199.1:0-6762 GCA_963650435.1 Alloprevotella sp.
CACCCAACCCACCCCTTTTAGATGAATGGGGGCTTCGCCCCCATACCCCCAATAGGCGGCCCCGCTGCCGTTGGCATTACCGAGAACAATGTAGGACCCGATGATCCAGCGTGCCGTACACATCAAAAAGCGGCAAGGGCAGAGCCCTTGCCCTACGGGGCCGAATCGAATGTCCCTCCCTTGGGTCGATCTCAAATTTTCCGGCAGGGATACGCTCCCTGCCCCCGCCGAAAGGTGGATATGTTATGCTGGAGCCGGCAGAGAAGCTGATCGCAGAATACAGGATGCTGCCCCCGGGGACCCGCGTGCTGTGCGCCCTGTCCGGGGGGGCGGACTCCGTATGCCTGCTTCACCTTCTGTACCGGCTGCGGCGCAGGCTGGACATCCAGGTGGCCGCCGCCCACTACAACCACTGCCTGCGGGGGGCGGAATCCGACCGGGACGAGCAGTTCGTCCGGGAGTTCGTGTCCCTGTGCTGCGGCCCCGACCGGCACCCCGGCCCCCTGGGGGTGGCCCAGCCCCTGCCGGGGGTGGAGCTGACCGTGGGCCGGGGAGACGTGGCCGCCCAGGCGGCCCGGACCGGCCAGGGCATCGAGGAGACCGCCCGGCAGATGCGGTACGATTTCCTTCAGCAAGCGGCCCGGGAGCTGGGCTGCACCGCGATCGCCACCGCCCACAATGCCGACGACAACGCCGAGACGGTGCTGCTGCACCTGATGCGGGGCGCCGGCCTGCGGGGGCTGGCGGGCATCCCCCCGGTGCGGGACAACATCGTCCGCCCCCTGCTGACCACCACCCGGGAGGAGATCGAAGCCTACCTCCGCGCCCAGGGGCTGCCCTGGGTAGAGGACAGCACCAACCGCAGCGACCAATATCTCCGCAACCGGGTGCGCCACCAGGTGATCCCCGCCCTGCGTCAGGCCGCCCCGGGCTTTGACCGCAAGCTGATCGAATGTTCCTCCGTGGTTCGGGACGACGAAACCTATTTGGAGCAGCTGGCCGGTCAGGCCATATCCGGCGCGGCGGAGGAGGGGGGACGGCTGACCGTCTCCGCCGCCGCGGTGGCCGGGCAGGCGGACCCCATCGCCCTGCGGTGCGCCCGCCTGCTGATGACCCGGGCCCGGAGCGGCGACAGCCGCTGCACCGCCCCCCATCTGCGGGCCCTGGTGGCCCTGTGCCGCAGTGATGACCCCTCCGCCCGGATCGACCTGCCCGGGGGCCTGCTGGCCCGGCGGGAATACGGCCTGCTGGTGCTGGAGAAGCGCCCTCCCGCTCCCCCGGACACGGCGGAGGCCCCGCTCCCCCTCCCCGGAGAGACGGACTGGGGCGGCTGGCACATCGTCTGCACCCGGGAGACCTACGCCGGCCAGCCCTGCGGCCCCCGGGACTTCTGGCTGGACGGCGGCCTGGCCGCCCTGACGGTGCGGCCCCGCCGCGCGGGGGACGCCCTGGCCCCGCCGGGGCGCCATGAGAAGAGCCTGAAGCGCTGGTTCATCGACGAAAAGGTCCCCGCCCACCGGCGGGAGCAGATCCCCGTCCTGGCAGCGGGGCGGGCCGCGGCCGCCGTGTGCGGCCTGGGCCCCGACCGGCGGCACGTCCCCGGGGCGGGAGCGCCCGCCTGGCACATCACCCTGACCGAGCGACAGTCCCCGTCCCCATCCGGGGCGGGTGAAAATAAAAGTCATACACGAAAGTGAGAGGAAGCATCATGCTGGAGAAAAATATCGAAAAGGTCCTGCTGACCAAGGAGCAGCTGGAGCAGCGCATCAAGGAGCTGGGCGCGGAGATCACCCGGGACTATCAGGGGAAGGAGCTCGTACTGGCGGCGGTGCTGCGGGGCTCCTATGTGTTCATGGCCGACCTGACCCGGGCCATCGACCTGCCCCTGACCGTGGACTTTATGGCCGTGTCCTCCTATGGCGCGGGCACCGTCAGCTCCGGCCAGGTGGAGATCAAAAAGGACCTGTCCGACCCCATCGAGGGCAAAAACCTGCTGATCATCGAGGACATCCTGGACTCCGGCAACACCCTGTACTACCTGATGGACGTGCTGTCCGCCCGGCACCCCGCCTCCATCCGCATCTGCACCCTGCTGGACAAGCCGGAGCGGCGGGTCAAGCCCATCAAGGCGGATTACTCGGGCTTTGTCATCCCCGACGCCTTCGTGGTGGGCTACGGTTTGGACTACGCGGAGAAGTACCGCAACCTGCCCTATGTGGGCGTACTCAAGCCGGAGGTCTATCAGGGCTGAGCCCCTGAGCCCCCGGGAAAGGACGTGAGCGTTTGAAGCGAATGTCGGGACGGGATCTGTCCCTTTATCTGGCCGTGGTACTGGTGTTCTTCATGGTGGTCAGCATGATCCAGGGCATGGACCGCCAGGACGACCCCAGCTACAGCCAGATCCGCACCTATTTTGAGCAGGAGCGGGTCAAGCGCTTTCAGCTCAAGGATGACACCCTGACGCTGGAGCTGCGGGGAGACGGGGACGCCGTCTCCACCGTCACCTGTCAGTTGGGGGACACCCAGCTGTTTTACGACGACCTGCGGGATCTGATCGACGCCCAGCGGCGCCAGGGGATCATCGAGGATTACAACATCCTGCCCGGGGTGGAGAGCGCCTGGTGGTACTCTCTGCTGCCCTATGTCATCACCCTGGGCGGGCTGGCCCTGCTGTGGTACTTTATGATGCTGCGCCGGGGCACCAACGGGGGCGACGGCGGGCCGGGGCCCAACCGGTTCAGCCGGGCCAAGGCCACCTTTGCCGACGACATGGGCAAAAAGGTCACCTTCCAGGACGTGGCCGGGGCCGACGAGGAGAAGGAGGAGCTGCAGGAGGTGGTGGACTTCCTGCGGGACCCGGAGAAATACACCGCCCTGGGGGCCCGCGTGCCCAAGGGCGTGCTGCTGGTGGGCCCCCCGGGCACCGGCAAGACCCTGATCGCTAAGGCGGTGGCCGGTGAGGCCGGGGTTCAGTTCCTGTCCATCTCCGGCTCCGCCTTTGTAGAGCTGTATGTGGGCGTGGGCGCCAGCCGGGTGCGGGACCTGTTCGACCAGGCCAAGAAGGACGCCCCCGCCATCGTGTTCATCGACGAGATCGACGCCGTGGGCCGCCAGCGGGGCACCGGCCTGGGCGGCGGCCACGACGAGCGGGAGCAGACCCTGAACCAGCTGCTGGTGGAGATGGACGGCTTCTCCGCCAACGAGGGGGTCATCGTCATGGCGGCCACCAACCGCCCGGACATCCTGGACCCCGCCCTGCTGCGGCCCGGCCGGTTCGACCGGCAGATCTATGTGGGCCTGCCCGACATCAAGGGCCGGGAGGAGATCCTGAAGGTCCACGCCCGGAAGAAGCCCCTGGCCGAGGACGTGTCCCTGAAGGAGCTGGCCGGGGCCACCGCCGGCTTTACCGGGGCCGACCTGGAGAACCTGCTGAACGAGGGGGCCCTGCTGGCCGCCCGGGAGGGCAAGCCCTATCTCACCCGGGACGCCCTGCGCCAGGCTATGATGAAGGTGATCGCCGGGCCGGAGAAGCGCAGCCGGGTGCAGACGGAGCACACCCGCCGCCTGACCGCCTATCACGAGGCGGGCCACGCCGTGGTCATCCACGAGATGACCACCCAGGACCCCGTCCACCAGATCACCATCGTGCCCCGGGGCATGGCCGGGGGGATGACCGTGTCCCTGCCCTCTGAGGACCGGGCCTATCTCTCCCGAAAGGAGCTGGAGGAGCGCATCGCCGTCTGTCTGGGCGGCCGGGCCGCGGAGCAGCTGGTGCTGGGGGACATCTCCACCGGCGCCTCCAGCGACATCCAGAAGGCCACCTCCACCGCCCGGGCCATGGTGACCAAATACGGCATGAGCGACCGGCTGGGCTCGGTGGCCTACGCCAGCGAGAACGACGAGGTGTTCATCGGCCGCACCATGGGCCACACCCAGAGCTACTCCGAGGAGGTGGCCGCCGCCATCGACGAGGAGGTCAAGGCCATCGTGGACCGGGCCTACGCCCGGTGCGAGGCTATCCTGACGGAGAAGCGGCCGGAGCTGGAGCTCACCGCCCGCTACCTGCTGGACCACGAGACCATGGAGGCCGACGTGTTCGCCAAGATCTTTACCGACCCCGGCGCGGAGGAATTCGCCCCCTACCGCCAGCAGAAGGACTGAGCACGCAGCCGCCCCGGGGAGACCCCCGGGGCGGCTTATTCCGGGACAGAACTACAAGGAGAAACAGACCCTATGCAGCTTTTGATCGTGGCCGCCCTGGCGGCGGCAGCCGGCGCGGTGCAGAACATCGCCGGCTTCGGCGCCGGCATCATTTTGATGCTGGTGTTCCCCCATTTTTACGGGATGCTGGGCGCCCCCGCCCTGAACATCGCCATCTGCACCCTGATGACCGTGATGCTGGCCATCCGCTACCACAAGCACCTCCGCCTGCGGGATGTCGCAGCCCCTCTGCCCTGCTTCGCCCTGGCCTCCGCCCTGGTCATCCCCATCGCGGGGAAGGCCGATCTGCGGCTGCTGGGCATCGCCTTCGGCGTATTCTTCACCCTGCTGGCCCTGTACTTCATGTTCGTGCAGAAGAACCTGAAGGTCTCCGGCAGCCCCCTGACCGGGGCGGTGTGCGGACTGATCTCCGGGGCGCTGTCCGGCCTGTTCTCCATCGGCGCCCCCACCATGGCCCTGTATTTCCGGGCGATCACCAAGGACCGGGATCACTACTTTGCCGACCTTCAGACCACCCTGGCGGTGTCCAACGTGATCTCCACCTCCGTCCGCATCCAGCAGGGGCTGTATACGGCGGAGCTCCTTCTGCCCACCGTCATCGGCTTTTTCGGCATCCTGCTGGGGCAGTATCTGGGGGGAAAGGTCCGGGGCCGGCTGGACGCCGACAGCATCAACCGGTTCATCTACCTTATGGTGCTGCTGTCCGGGCTGAACACCCTGTGGAAATATCTGTGGGTATAGCGCTTGACAGCGCAAGAGAGCGGTGGTATGATTTGTTGTACAAATCATACCACCGCTTTTTTACGCCGCCCGCGCTGCCGGGCGGCGGCCTGTAAGAAGGAGGCTCTCTCATGGACGAACGCAGCGGAAAATACGCATGGACGGTGACCGTCGGGGAAAAGGGACAGATCGTCATCCCCAAGCAGGCGCGGGAGGTGTTCGGCATCCGGCCGGGGGACGCCCTGCTCCTGCTGGGCGACGTCGACCGGGGGCTGGCCATCCCCCCCAAGTCCTCGCTGGATCAGCTGTCGGCTCTGCTCTTCGGGGGCGGCGCCCCCGGCGGGGAGAGAGAGGGCGAATAAGATGCGCAGGCTGTGGCTGGACGATCTCCGCTGGTCAACGGTGCTGTTGGTGGCGGCCTATCATGTGTGCTACCTGTTCAACGGGGTGGGCATCTTCGGCGGCATCCCCGGCGCCCCCAGCATCCCCTTTTTCGACGCTCTGGCCGGACTGGTCTACCCCTGGTCCATGGTGCTGCTGTTCGCCGCCGCCGGCATGAGCGCCCGATATTCCCTTGAGCGGCGCTCCCCCCGGCAGTTCCTGCGGGAGCGGACGGACAAGCTGCTGGTGCCCTCCACGCTGGGCCTGTTCGCGCTGCACTGGGTCACGGGCTATCTGAACCTGAAGCTGGGCGGCGCCCTGGGCGCGATCCCCGCCCCTCTGGTGTATCCCATCTCGGTGCTCAGCGGCTGCGGCCCCCTGTGGTTCCTTCATCTGCTGTATCTCTACAGCCTGCTCCTGCTGCTGTTCCGCCGCCTGGACCCGGCGGAGCGCCTGTACCGGCTGGGCGGGCGCTCCCCTCTCCTGCTCCCCCTGATGGCCGTCCCCCTGTGGCTGGCCTCCAAGATGCCCGCCCCGCCCCTTATCACCGTTTACCGCTTCGGCATATACGGCGCGGCCTTCTTCGCGGGCTACTGCGTGCTCTCCCACCAGGGGCAGCTGCTGTTCTTAAAGCGGTACTGCTGGCCCCTGGCCGGGGCCGGGGCTGCCTTCGGGGCGGTCTACTTTCTGCGCTGGAACGGCAGCAATTTCACCGCCGACCCCTGCCTGCAAAGCTGGCAGACCAATCTGTACCTCTGGTCCACGGTGCTGGCCCTGCTGGGGCTGTTCCAGCGGTACGGCGGCCGGTCCGGCCCCCTCTGCCGCCGGATGACGGCCATGAGCTTCGGCATCTATGTGCTGCACTACCCCTGCCTGCTGTGGGTCTGCTATCTGCTGACCCGCTGCTTTTCCCTTCCGGCGTGGGCCAACTATCTGCTGGCGCTGGTGCTGGGGGGCGCGCTCACCCTTGCCCTCTATGCCCTTGTCCGCCGCATCCCCGTTCTGCGGTATCTGGTGCTGGGGATCTCCGGAAAGGGCGCCCGCCGGACATAAAAAAGCTCCCGCAGCCGCGATCTGCACGGCTGCGGGAGTTTTTTGCTCGTCTATTTACTGCTCCAGCTGCTCCAGAGCGGCCAGCTTCAGGCAGCAGCAAAACACGGCGATGGCCTGCTTCAGCTCCTCCACCGGGGGGAAGGAGGGGGCGATGCGGATGTTGCTGTCGTTGGGGTCGATGCCGTAGGGGAAGGTGGCGCCGGCACCGGTCATGGTGACGCCCGCCTCCTTGCAGAGGGCCAGCGTCCGCTTGGCGCAGCCGTGCATGGCGTCCACGCTGATGAAATAGCCGCCCACGGGACGCTTGTAATCGGCGATGCCCAGGGGTGCGATCTCGGCATCCAGGGCGTCCAGCACCGCGTGGAACTTGGGCGCCAGGATGGCGGC
>CAVJLQ010000200.1:0-783 GCA_963650435.1 Alloprevotella sp.
CCTGGATCAGCTCCACCTTGAAGGGCTCGTTCTTCTCCTCCATGAACTTGATGGCCTCTTCCCGGGGCAGCTCGAACCGCTCCAGCTTCAGCTTCTCCTTGCAGATCTTCCGCATCTCCGCCTCGATCTGCTCCAGATGCTCGGGAGTGAAGGCGAAGGGGGCGTCCATGTCGTAATACCAGCCCTCGTCGATGGAGGGGCCGATGGCAAGCTTCACCTCGGGCCACAGGCGCTTGACGGCCTGGGCCATCACGTGGGAGCAGGTGTGCCAATAGGTCTTGCGGTAAGTCTCATTTTCAAAGGTGTACTGGTTATTTTCCTCTGCCATAATAAATTCCTCCTTGTATCGTTCGGGGGAGCACAAAAAACGCCTCACCCCTGAATTTTATCAGGGGTGAGGCGTTGAACTCGTCAACCGTCCCACGGTTCCACCCTGCTTGCCAGCAGCGCTGAGCCGTCGCGAGCCGCGCGGATGGACCGAAGCGAGGACGAGGGACGGGCCAAAGGCCCAAACACCAGCCCAAGTCGGAGGGAAGCCGCGCGCTGCGAGCAGACGAAGCGTGACCACTAGCCGCTCGTGTCTTTCGATAACGGGAAAGGCCCGGCCCGGTCGTCCCGGGCGGCTTGGGAGTGGTACTGCCGTTCCGACCCGCAGGGCACTTTCAGCATCTGTGTCCCTCTCTGTGCGGCGGAGCACGGTTTCTTCTCCGTCAATGCCAATTTGAACGCTGATAGTTTATCACCGCCGCCCCCGCTTGTCAAGGCCTCCCGCCCTTGTCACCG
>CAVJLQ010000200.1:793-2692 GCA_963650435.1 Alloprevotella sp.
GGCGGAGCCCGGTTTCTTCTCCGTCAATGCCGTTTTGACTGTGACAGTTTATCACCGAAGACGGGAAATGTCAAGGATAACGGCCGAAAATGGGATCGGTCTCACCATTTCTTCCCCCAGCTATTGTTTGTTTGCGGCAGGTGTGGTATGATATGCGGTACGTTTGATCTGATCTGAGGAAAGAAAGGCGGAACTTTATGGAGCTTGACGCTGTGATCCTGGCGCGCAGGAGCATTCGCAAATATCTGCCCCAGCCGGTGGAGGAGGACAAGCTGGCCGCCGTACTGGAGGCCGCCCGCCTGTGCCAGTCGGGAAAGAACCGGCAGCCCTGGCGGTTCATGGCCCTGACCGGAGCGCAAAAAGACACCGTGGCGGACATCATGCTGCGCCTGTTTGAGACGGAGCACCCGGAGCTGCCCCCCTACTACACCACCTCCAAACACACGGCCAAGGTGATCCGGGCCGCGCCGGTACTCATCCTGATCTTCCGGGAGGAGGACGAGAAGTGGCGGGACGGGGACCTGCTGTCCATCGGCGCCGCGGTGGAGCATATGGCGCTGAAGGCGGTGGACCTTGGGCTGGGCTCCCTCTGGATCCGGGATGTGGTGTATACCGCCGGGGAGATCAAGGCCCTTGTGGGCCGCCCGGAGCTGCATTTGGTGTGCGCCTTCGCCCTGGGCTATGCCGCGGAGGACCCCGCCCCCCGGCCCAGAAAGGCTCTGGAGGAGCTGCTGCTGGCCCCGGAGCGGGAGCAGTAAAGAAACACGGCGCGCGGCGCCGTGAGGAGGAATGAACATGTATCCCCTGCTATGTCTGTTCACCGGCGTGCTCATCGCCGTTATGGTCACGGTCAACGGCCAGCTCAGCCTGGTCTACGGCGTATTCGCCGCCACCGTGATCATCCATATCGTGGGCACGATCGCGTCCTTTTTGGCCTGCAAGGTGTCAAAGACCCCCACCCGCGCCAAGGAAAAGCTGCCCCTGTGGATGTATATGGGGGGCGCCATCGGGGTGTGCAACACCCTGTCCAATGCCCAGGCCTACGGCAAGATCAGCATGACCAGCATCGTGGCCCTGGGGCTGCTGGGGCAGACCCTCACCTCGCTGGTCATCGACAATTTCGGCCTGATGGGCATGCCGAAGCACCCGGTCCGCAAGGGGGCACTGGCGGGACTGCTGCTGTCTCTGGCGGGGATCTTTGTGATGATGGACTCCTCAGTTGGGTCGGCGGTCTCCGCGGTGTTTGTGGCCTTTGGCGGCGGCATCACCATCGTCCTGTCCCGCACGGTGAACGCCCGGCTGGCCCAGCATGTGGGGCCCCTGGCCGGCTCCTTCATCAACCACATCGTGGGCCTGCCCATCACCGTGGTCATCTGCATGGTGCTGGCCCCGGGGGCCCTGAGCGCTGTGATCCCCAACTTCTCCCCCGTCCCCTGGATCTATGTGGGGGGCATGATGGGGGTCTGCTCGGTGATGCTGTTCAATGTCACTGTGCCCCGGGTGCCCGCCTTCCAGCTGACCCTGCTGGGCTTTGTGGGACAGGTGTTCATGTCCATCGCCCTGGACCTGCTCATGGACAACAGCTACGCCCAGGTGACCTTCATCGGCGGCCTGCTGGTGGCCGCCGGCGTGGCCCTGAACATGGTGCTGGAGCATCTGATAGACCGGAAAGCGGCAAAAGGCTAAGGACAAAAGAAGCGCCCGGCGTTCAACGCCGGGCGCTTTTCATGTCTGCCTGTACTTTACTTTTCCTCTCCGGCCAGGCCGCGGCGGCGGATGACCTCGGTCATTACGCCTCCCGCTCCGCCGTCCAGCATGGACCGGCGCACACGGCTGATGGTGGCGCTGCTGGCCCCCGTCTTATCCAGGATGTCCAGATAGACCATGCCCTGCTGTAAG
>CAVJLQ010000201.1:0-3140 GCA_963650435.1 Alloprevotella sp.
TCAAATACTACGCCAATTCCAACACCACAGCCAAGGTCTACTTCGGCAACGAGCAATGGTCCCAGTGCAGCAACTTCACGCTCGACGAGGGGCGCGACCTGCTCCCGCTCGACATGGACGGCAAAAATCTTGTCTGCGTCATCGGCTCGTATGTGGCCGACTCGCTCTTCGGCTACCGCGACGCGGTGGGCGAAACGCTGATGTATAACGGCACACCGCTTACGGTGGTCGGCGTTTACTATCCCAAGGACGGCAGCGCGGAGGAGTCCATGGACGATATGATCGTCGTGCCCTACACCCTCAACCGGCAGATATTAGGCACCGACACGGTGACGGAGTTCTCCGTCAAGGTCAACTCCTCCGCCAATATGACGGTGGTGCTGAGCGCCGTGGAGGACTGGATGGCGGAAAACGTCAACACCAACACGGGGGACTACACCGTGGAAAACGGCAACGACGCCATGGAGGCGGCGGAGGATGAGACGGCCTCCCTTCAGGTGGTGCTCGGCGGCGTGGCAGGCATCGCTCTGCTGGTGGGCGGCATCGGCATCATGAACATCATGCTGGTCACCGTCACCGAGCGCACCCGGGAGATCGGCATCAAAAAGGCCATCGGCGCTAAGCGGAAGGTCATCATCTCCCAGTTCCTGGTGGAGTCCACGGTGCTGTCCGGCTGTGGCGGCGTCATCGGTATTTTGATCGGCTACGCCGGCTCCCTGATCCTGGGCAAGCTCATCTACGATATGATCCTGCTGCCCAACGTCTGGATGGCGGCCGCGGCCTTCCTCTTCTCCCTGGCCATCGGCGTGGGCTTCGGCATGTATCCGGCGGTGAAGGCCAGCGGCCTGCAGCCGGTGGACGCGCTCCGCGCGGATTAAATAGGAGGCAACGATCGTGAAAACAAAAGTTCTTTCCCTGCTTCTGGCATTCTCGCTGACCCTTGCCCTTGTCCCGGCGGCGGGGGCGGCCTTTACCGATATTTCCGACGGTGAGGTTGCCCTGGCCGCGGCGACGCTCCAGGGCTTCGGCATGGCGGAGGGCACGGGCGGCGGCAGCTTTGACCCCAACGGAACGCTCACCCGGGCCCAGGCGTGCACCCTTGTGGTGGGCCTGATGGGCCTCTCCACCCAGGTGAGCACCTATGGGCGCAAGACGCTCTTCTCCGACGTGGCCCCTTCATCGTGGTATAACGGCTATGTGAACCTGGCTTACGCCAAGGGGGTGATCAACGGCTACGGCGACGGCACCTTCGGCCCTGACGACCCCATCACCTATGGGCAGCTGGCCACCATTGTCCTGCGCCTGCTGGGCTACACCTCGGCGGAGATCGGCTCGGTCTGGCCCCTGGACTACACCGCCTTCGCCGATGATCTGGGCCTGAACGGCTCCCTCGCCCTTGCGGCGGACCAGGGCCTGACCCGGGGACAGGCGGCGGTGCTGCTGGCCAACACCCTCCGCGCCAGCACCGCAAGCGGGCAGGACTACTACCAGACCATCTCCACCGTGAAGTCCACGGAAGAGGCCGTGCTGCTGGACACTTCCGCCTCTTACGGCGGCGGCACGGGGCTGCTGATGGCCTATGCCCTGGACGGTAGCGGCATCCAGTATTACACCCAGGCGAACGCGCAGAGCGACGCACTGACAGGCTGCGTGGGCGTGCTGCTCTTCGACGGCAGCGGCCGTGTGGTGGGCTTTGTGCCGGAGAGCACGGACTATCTGGATCTCCAGATCGGCTCCGCCACCGCTGCGGCGCTCACCGCCGCCAACGGTACCAGCTGCCGCATCTCCTCCGGCGCGAAGGTCATCGCCGGGGGAGAGGTCTACCCCTATCCCTCCACCGGCTACCTCCAGCTCAACGCCCAGAAGGGCAGGACGGTGCGGCTGTTCTATGACGACAGCGGCGCGGTGAGCTACCTCTATCTCGCCGGCGGCACCAGCAGCGCGTCTCAGGCGGCGGTGGCGTCCTCCGCCTCGGCCACTGCGCTGGCCCGCAGCCTTGGGGTGGCGGACAGCGGCTATACCATCACCAAAAACGGCGTAAAAGCCGACGAAGGCGACATCGCAGCAAACGATGTCGCCTACTATGACGCCGCCTCCGGCACCCTCCGGGTGAGCGACTACCGCGTGACCGGCTATATTGAGAGCGCGTCCCCCAGCGTCAGCGCGGCGGCCAGCATCACCGTGGCGGGCTGTGTCTTCGACGTGCTGGAGTCCGCGTGGGACACCCTGTCCGGCCTTCAGATCGGCAGCCGTGTGACCCTTCTGCTCACCGACGACAACAAGGTCGCGGCCGTCTCGTCCAGCCTTTCCGCCGAGATGGTGGGCGTGCTCTCCTCCGACGGGCGCAGCGTCACGCTCACCGGCAGCGGTGCGGTGCTCTCCGCCCAGACCATGAGCTATGACGCCTCGGCACTGGGCAGTCTGGTCCGGGTGTCCGCGTCCTCCGTCTCCAAGCTCTCCTGCACCAAGCTCTCCGCCGGCAGCTACGGCGCCCTCGACCTGGCCGGACGGACCCTGGGCTCCCTCTCTCTCGCCCCCTCCTGCGCCGTCTATGAGTGGTCGGGCAGCGGCTATGTCTGCTCCCTGGAGGGGGAGGAGGGGACGGCCTCCCACGACTTCACCGCGGTCGGCTGGACAGACACCCTCCCGTCCTCCTGCGTCAGCTACGCCCATACCAACAGCGCGGGGCAGGTGGACATACTGCTGCTCAACGACGTGACCGGGAACAACTACCAGTACGGTAAGCTGACCCTCTATACCGGGCAGGAGGGCATCGACCTGTCCGGCGGCTTGGGGGGGATGAACGCCTATAATACCGCGGGCACCCTGACCAACAGCGATGGGACCACAAGCAAGTATCTCTGTACCATCGCCTCCGGCGGCGGATATGCGGGGGCCGCGCTGGGGCGCTACAGCACCGCATACGGGCGCGTCACGCGGGTGCAGACCCTCAGCCGGGTCAGCGCTGACGCCGATGACTTCTACCTGTCCGGCGGCGACTGGTATGCCGGGATCGGCGGGACGGAGTACCGCGTTTCCGATTCCGTGCAGATCCACCTCTCCGATTCCAACGTCTGGCTGAGCGGTGAGGACGGTCTTGCCAGCGTCCTCGCGGACGGCTACGACCTCACCCTCTACTA
>CAVJLQ010000202.1:0-2875 GCA_963650435.1 Alloprevotella sp.
GGCTCAGGGAGGGCAGCGCCATACCGTCCGCGATGCTGCCCACCAGACCGGAGAAGGCCCAGCTGCTCTCGGTGCAGCCGGTCACATGCTCATGCCACAGGTAGTTCTGCCGCGGCAGGAAGGTGGGCTCCAACCCCAGGATGCCCACAGACATGGCAGAATAACTCTCCTCCCCCGCCAGATCCGTTTGGATCATCTCCACCGCGGCATGGGCCGCCTGCTGGTCCGCCCGATAGGTGTCCCGGTAGTCGGCGATCTCGCTGGCTCCAGCCATGCAGAACACCAGGGCGCACAGAGCGGCCAGCGCGGCGGGCACCTCCCGCCGCGCGCCGGTCTTTTTCCACAGGGCCTCCACCACGCCGTCCGCCATCAGAGCCAGCCCGGGGAAGGAGGTCACCGCCCCCCGCAGAGAGAACCAGGGGTTGTCCAGGATAAGGAACAGGGTCACCGGCGCGGCGGCCAGCAGCAGGCCGGAGACCAGCTGGAGCCACAGGGGCAGCCGCCCCTCCTCCGCCTTTGTTTTCCGGCCCAGCAGCCACACTCCGGCGCACAGCGCCGCCGTCAGTACAAACCACAGCAGGAGCTGCCCCTGCAGCAGCTGCTCCACCGTGCGGACAAAGCCCCGCATCAGGATCCGCAGGTCGGCGTTGAGGAAGACCTTTCGGATCTGCCCCAGGATGTCGGGGAGGAAGGTGTTGAAATAGTACCGGCTAACGGGCAGGATCAGGGCCGCGCGGCTGCCGTATACGCCGCTGTTGGACAGCAGCTTCGTCAGCAGCAGATACAGCACCATAGATGCCGGCGCCCACAGGGCCAGCAGGCATTTTTCCCGATCCTCCGCGCGGTAGATATACCGCAGGATGGCCGTCCCCACCGTCAGGGTGACGGCCAGAATGCCCGCCTGTTCATAAAACCCGAAGGGCAGCAGCTGGCACACCAAAAATGCCGCCAGCATCCACCATCGGGGCCTGTCCATCCACTCCAGGAACAGCCAGGCGGCCAGGGCGGCCCAGAACATCCCCACCACCACCCGGGTGGAGGCGGACATCCAGTAGGTGCCCTCCACCCCCAGGGGCAGCAGGGCCATGACCACTGGGAACAGGGGGCCGACCCGGAAAAAGCGGCCCAGCACCGACCACAGCACCAGAGTGGTCACCGCATACAGCAGGGAGATGATGGCCACGCCCAGCAGCATAAAATTGAACATCCGTCCCCACACAAAGTAGTCCGCGATCCCCGCCAACGGGCGGGAGGCCAGCAGGCCCACCGCTTTCTGCAGGGCGGAGAAGGACTCCGCCGTGGGATAGTTGTGATATTGGATGTAGTCGTCCAGCTGGGGCCAGTACTCCATCCCGGCGGCGCAGGCCCGGACCATGAGCAGCGCCCACAGGGCCAGGATCCAGCCAGCCTTCTGTCTGTTGGTCAGGGAGATCCGGTCACGCATCCTGGTACACCTCTCTGTGGTCGCAGGACAGCAGGACCTCCACCTGGGGGAAGGCGTCGGAGATCAGCTCCACCAGCATCGGGCACACCACATTCTCCGTGGCGTAGTGCCCCGCGTCCAGCAGGTTGATCCCCATGGCCCGGGCAGTCAGAAACACGTCATATTTCACATCGGCGGTGACGAAGGTGTCGCAGCCGACGGCCCGCACCTGCTCCAGCATGGAGCCGCAGGAGCCGCCCCCCACCGCCACACGGTTCACGGGGACCCCCGCTTCCTCGTACCGCAGGCTGTTGGCGTTCAGCTGCTTCTTCACATAGGCGGCATATTCCGCCGCGGACAGGCCGGGCCGGTGGGCCATGCCCACCCGGCCGATGCCGTAGGGGCGGCCCTTCCGGTCGATCCCCCCCTGCTCCAGCAGGACGGTCCCGGACAGGCCCAGGCACTGGGCCAGACAGTCGTTCACGCCGCCCTCCGCCGCGTCCAGATTGGTGTGGGCGCAGATGGCGGATATGCCGTTTTCCGCCAGGGCCAGCAGCACCCGGCCGGTGACCGTCTCGTCCGTCACCGACTTGGCTCCGCCGAAGATCACCGGGTGGTGGGAGACGATCAGCTGGCACCCCCGGCGGACGGCCTCCTCTGCCGCCGCCCGGGTGATGTCCAGGGACACCAGCACACGGCTGACCTCCTGTCCGCCCCGGCCCACCAGGAACCCGGCATTGTCAAAGTCCATCTGGGTCTCAAAGGGTGCAAACTCGTCGATCACACGGTAGATCTCTTTTACAGTCGCCACGCTTCCCACTCCTTTTTCATCTCGTTCAGCTCATCCAGCAGGGCCCGCAGCTCCGCCCGCCGTGGGGCCGCCCCCTCCTGCCGGGACTTCTCCAGCCCCTCTGATACCCGCCGGAGCTTCGCCATCAGCTTGTCCAGCAGATCGCCCCGGAGGGGGTCACGATCCAGCCTTCCGGCCTCCATCTCCCCCGGGGTCAGCGGGGCCATCTCCCCCGCTTTTACCAGCATGACGGTATAAATGGTGTCCCCCTCCCGGGCCAGCTCCTCCCGCACAATGGTGTAGCCGTTCTGCTGCAGCCACAGCCGCAGGTCGCTCTGGGAGCTCATGGGCTGGAGGATCAGAGGCACCTCCCTCTCCCGCACCCAGGGGGCGGCAGCCAGGATGTGGGCGATGGTCTCTCCCCCCATGCCCGCAATGGCCACGCTGCCCGCCTCCTCCGGACGGATCCCCGTCAGGCCGTCGCACAGGCGGAATGTGATCTTACCCGTCAGGCCATACTCCCGCACGGTCTCCCGCGCCCGGCTCAGGGGGCCCTGGCGCAGGTCGGCCGCCACGGCAGAGGGGATCTGCCCCATCTGCACCAGGGCGGCCGGCAGATAGGCGTGGTCGGTGCCCACGTCCACCAACGGCGCCCCGCTGGG
>CAVJLQ010000202.1:2885-5009 GCA_963650435.1 Alloprevotella sp.
CATGTACAGTCTATGGGCAAAGTCCCGGGCTGCCCGGGCCTTCTCCTCATCCATAAAGGGCACGTCATAGCCCAGATGCCGACGTGCCAGCAGGCCCAGCCACTCCATCCCCGTGTGCCGGCACCAGCGGGCCATCCCCTGCTCAAACAGGTCAGCGCCCTTCTCCGGCGGATAGCCGCAGGTGACCAGGGCCGCCATTTTCTTGCCCTTCAGCAGACTGGGGCCCTTTTGCTCCCCGTAATACTTACATCCGCCGTATACCAGCCGGTCCAAAGCCGCCTTCATCGGCGCGGTGCAGTACCAGGAGTAAATAGGGGTAGCCAGCACCAGCAGCTCCGCCCGGCCCACGCTCTCATAAATGGGCCCCATATCGTCCTGGACGGCGCAGGAAAAGTCAGACCAGTCCCCCTGACAGCGGCGGCAGGCGCGGCAGGGCGCGATCTGCATCCCATACAGATCAAAGCGCTCTGTCTCCGCCCCCAGCAGCCCCAGTTCCTCCTGGAACGGCGACAGCAGCGCGGCGGTATTTCCCCCGGGTCTGGGACTTGCAAAGAGCACGGTGCAGTTCAATGGGATCCCTCCCGCAGAATTTTTTCTGATCTCACCGATGACAAGAAAAAACGGGGACGGAGTCCCTCCGTCCCCGTTTTCACGGCGCTGATCACTGCGCGTCAGCGATCATCTTGTTGACCTCGGCCAGCAGTGCGTCGGGGTCCACACCGTGGACGGCGCAGGCCTCCTCCACCGTCTCGCCCCGGGAGGCGGGACAGCCCAGGCAGTGCATACCGATGCCCAGGAACAGGGGCGCAGTCTGGGGGGCGATGGTCAGAATATCGCCGATGATCGTATCCTTAGTAATGGTCATTGTGAGTTTCCTCCATTTTTCTATGGCCAGCCCGCAGTCCAAGACCCGGGGCAAACCGTCTTTGTGTGGGTCCAGTATACCCTATTCTTCCCTCCTTTTCAATGGATAATTCAAATTTTCTCTCTTTTCCTCCCGCCTAAAACTTACTGTTGACGATCGTGCAGCTCTATTGTATAATGCAGTTAGAGTTCTTTAACTACGGTCTGAGAATAAAGTAAACATCCTTTGGGACATCCTAAGGCGCAGGAAGCGCTTATTTTTCACCAGATTGGTTAGCTATAGCTAACTATAAGGAAGGAGGGCCGCTATGTCAGAAGAATATGTGATCCGCCAATGCGCCCCCACTCTGGCCGGCATCAAGACAGGCAGCCTTTTCCCCTGCCGCTGCTCCTCCAGCCGGGAGCTCCTGTCGGAGATCCGCCGCCTGAACCGGCAGCTGGTGCCTAAGGGACTGATCCTGCTGCCGGTGCGCTATCAGCGGGATCAGGCACTGCTCTACCTCTACCGTCCCGACCGTCTGCGCCGGGATCTGGAAAACGACCTTGCCGCCCAGCTTCTGGCCCAGGCCGGCTACCCCTGCTCCGGCTGCGAGCAGTGCGTCGTCCGGCTGATCCGCCGGCTGCGGGAGGGCCAGGAGTTCCCCCACGAGATCGGGCTGTTCCTCAGCTATCCGCCGGAGGATGTGAAGGGCTTTATCGACAACCGGGCGTGCAACTTCAAGTGCGCCGGACTGTGGAAGGTCTATGGAGACGAGGCCGCCGCCCGGGAGACCTTCGCCCGGTTCAAAAAATGCACAGAGATCTACTGCAAGCTATGGCAGGAGGGTTCTACCATCGACCAGCTTGCCGTTGCAGTTTGATACTAAATCAATGCAAAGCGCCCGGCCAAGGCCGGCATGCGCGGAAAGGAAACACACTATGAAGAAAACAGCTGTCATCTATTGGAGCGGCACCGGCAACACCGAGGCCATGGCCAAGGCCGTGCTGGAGGGCATGAAGGAGGCCGGGGCCGAGGCGGTCCTGCTGACCCCGGACCAGGTGGACGCCGGTATGCTGTCCGATCTCACCGGCGTGGCCATGGGCTGCCCCGCCATGGGGGCCGAGGTGCTGGAGGAGTCCGAGTTCGACCCCATGTTCCAGTCCATCAAGGGCAGCCTGGGCGGCAAGAAGGTGGCCCTGTTCGGCTCCTACGGCTGGGGCGACGGCGAGTGGATGCGCACCTGGGAAGACGACTGTGAGGATGCCGGCGTGGCCCTGGCC
>CAVJLQ010000203.1:0-26508 GCA_963650435.1 Alloprevotella sp.
GGGCAGGGACAGGGCGACATGCACTCCTCCAGCTCCCGCTTCACCCCGTCGGACTGGGTCTCCCGGTAGCGGCGCTCCAGGTTGTTCACGATGCCCTCGAAGGGCTGGTACAGGGTGCCCTGTCCCCGGGGCTGGTCGTAGTGCAGGGTGAGCTTCTCCCCCTTGGTGCCGTAAAGGATGACGTCCATGACCTCCTTGGACAGGTCCTTGATGGGGGTGTCCAGGCTGAAGCGGTACTTCTTGGCCAGGGCGTCGAAGTACATGCGGGAGATGCCGTCGGACTTGATGTTGTTCCAGCCGGAGGCGGTGATGGCCCCCTGGAGGATGGACAGCTCCTTGTTGGGGATGATCAGCTCCGGGTCCAGCTTCATCTGGCTGCCCAGGCCGGTGCAGGTGGGGCAGGCGCCGAAGGGGTTGTTGAAGGAGAACATCCGGGGGGACAGCTCCTCGATGGACACGCCGCAGTCCTCGCAGGCGTAGTTCTGGGAGAAGAGGATGTCCCGCTCCTCCCCGGGGATGTTGATGATGACCAGGCCGCCGGACAGGTTGGAGGCCACCTCCACGCTGTCCGTCAGGCGGCGGGCCACATCCTCCCGGATGACCAGGCGGTCCACCACGATGGCGATGTCGTGCTTCTTGTTCTTCTCCAGCTTGATCTCCTCGGACAGGTCATAGGCGATGCCGTCTACCCGGCAGCGGACATAGCCGGAGCGGCGGGCGTCCTCGAAGATCTTGGCGTGCTCGCCCTTCTTCCCCCGGATCACAGGGGCCATCACCTGGATGCGGGTGGCCTCGGGCAGGGCCATCACCTGGTCGATGATCTGGTCGATGGTCTGCTGGCGGATCTCCTTGCCGCAGATGGGACAGTGGGGGGTGCCCACCCGGGCCCACAGCAGACGGAGGTAGTCGTAGATCTCCGTCACCGTGCCCACGGTGGACCGAGGGTTCTTGCTGGTGGTCTTCTGGTCGATGGAGATGGCCGGGGACAGGCCGTCGATATAGTCCACGTCGGGCTTCTCCATCTGGCCCAGGAACATCCGGGCGTAGGAGCTGAGGGACTCCACATAGCGGCGCTGCCCCTCGGCGTAAATGGTGTCAAAGGCCAGGGAGGACTTGCCCGAGCCGGACAGCCCCGTGAGCACCACCAGCTTGTCCCGGGGGATGCTCACGTCGATGTTCTTCAGGTTGTTCACCCGCGCGCCTTTGACGATGATGTGTGTTTGCATGGTCATTCCTCGCAGTATTCGTCCTCCCGCCAGCGGGCGGAGTTGGTTTCAATATAAGTCCAGCGGGACAGGTAGTCGGCCTCGTCCCGGATGATGTGGTCGTGGAAGCTTTTCTGCCAAATCGGGCAGCCGCACCGCTTTGCTGCCTTGCCCTTAAATTGGTTCATGATGCGGGACAGCGTAGGGGCGGCCTGTGGCCGCCCGGCCTCCGTCCGGCATATCCGGATCAAAAGATGCACATGATTTGGCATCACAATATAATTGTCCACAGAAACGCCCGGATAGATCGTACTCATGTGTACGATCTCTTCTTCGACCAGCTGTCCCATATGGGATAACGGCGGGCGGCCGCAGGCCGCCCCTACGGGTGATCGCGTCGGTGGTTTAGTATCCCAGAACAGATGCCTGCGCCGTTCCGTACACACCGTCACGAAATAAATACCGGTCTCTCTGTAATCGTACCCCCGCAGGCGCACGGGCTTCCGCGTCTGGCCGCTCAAGCCTTCAATTCCTTCTGGACATACTTGGGCAGCTTGGCCACGATCAGGTCGTAGGACATATCGCACAGGCTTTTCAACACGTCCTCGGGCAGGTCCCCGTCCAGCAGGGCGGCGACCCAGGTGCGCTTATCGCAGTAAAAGCCGGGCAGCACCTCTGGGTACTGCGCCCGGAAGCCCTCGGCCAGCCGGGGGTCGCACTTCAGGTTCACCAGCTCGTGCCCGGCGTACTCCGCCTTATGCTCCGGCCCCGGCTGGCACACGGCGGCAAAGAGCTTGCCCCGCACCATATACCGGCGCCAGCCCCACTCCGCCTTGAAGTCCTGCTCCGCCCCCGGCTTGTTCATCAGATATTCGTCCAGCCATGGATACTTCATATGCTCTTCCTCCGTCCCGGCTCCGCTCTTCTTCATATTCTGTAGGTCTCTACCAAATACAGCGCCAGCACCACGGCGGCGCACAAGGTCATGCCCAGCAGAGAGCTGAACACATACCAGTCCGAGGGCTCCGCATTTTCCGGGTCTTTGACCGTAAAGCTCATATCCCAGTAGAACAGCTCCCGGTAGAACAGGATATAGCCTATCTCAGCCGCGGCCAGCAGAGTCACCAGAGCGTAGATCTTCCAGCTGCCCCGGTGGACCAGCTCGGGCGCCAGAGCCACCCGCAGCAGCCCGGCCACGGTGGGCTCGTGCTGCTCCCGTTGGGTGATGATCTCCCCGTCGGGGCCGATCACCGTGCCGCTGCTCGTAATAGCGCTGATGGACAGGCCGGAGAGCTCGTTTCCGCTCTCATCGTACAGGCTGAACCAGGTCATGTCCGGGTCTGGATCCCAGCCGCCCCGAAAAAGCGCCATGTCCCCCTGCCGGATCTCCACGCCCATCAAACCGTCTGGGACATAGCGGTCTCCGTTATCCCCGCCCCACGCAGAGGGCTCCGGCGCGGCGGAGGGGTCCTCCCGCACCGTATAGGGGCCGTAGGTCTCCTTCCCCCAGCGATGCTCCACCCGGCCGTCCGGGTAGACCGTGAAGGCGATGTCCTGTCCGTCCTTTCTGCCCGCGTATTGGATCACGCCGTCGGTCTCCGTCCGGCGGAGGAACACATTTCCGTATTCGATCCCCACGCGGGAGCACTGCACCGCCGTCACCACGGCGAACAGGGGGATGGCGGCGAGCATCAGGATCAGCAGCCCCCGGCGGAACAGGTCCATCTCGTTCCAGCGCGCTCTCAGCTTCATGGTCGTCCTCCTTGTTGTCTTCCCCGAAGGGGAACGGCTTATACGGTCAGATCGGCGGTCTTGGCCCCAACTAAGGCGATCAGGTCGGCGGGGGCCACCTCCACCTGATAGCCGATCTTCCCGGCGGAGACGCAGATGGTGTCCAGGATCTCCGCCGTCTCGTGGAACACGGTGGGGAACTGCTTCTTCATCCCTACCGGGGAGCACCCCCCGTGGATATACCCCGTCAGGGGCAGCAGCTCCTTCTGGTGGATCATGGCGATGGACTTCTCCCCCACCGCCTTGGCCGCCTTCTTCAGGTCCAGGGTATCCTCCACGGGGATGTCGAACACATAGTACCCGCCGGAGGCCCCCCGGGCCACCAGGGTCTTGAACACATGCTCCGGATCCTGCCCCAGGTAGGCGGCCACCGACGCGCCGTCGATGGAGCCGTCCGTGGGGTAGGTGTGGGGGGTATAGGCCACCCCCTTCTGCTCCAGAACACGCATCACATTGGTCTTTTCCTCTTTCTGCTTTGCCATAACAGGTCCCTCTTCGTTTTTTGTCTTACAGATACATCCGCATCAGCGCCAGCACCAGCATATGTAACGGGTAGAAGGCGTAGCAGGCGTACTGGATGGCCCGGCTGTGGGGGCCCTGCTTCCCATTATACAGCCAAATAGGGATCAGCGCCAGCACTGCCAGCCCCTGCTCCGGAATTTCCACAGTGTGCCCCAGCAGGGTAACGGGGATCAGCATCCCGCCCAGCAGATAGCAGTTCAGCCAGATCAGCCCGGCCAGCTGGCCCAGCCAGCCCCAGGCCCTGCCCCGGCAGAGGTAGAACACCAGCACCGTCACCACGCCGCTGCCGTAGTAGTCCACCATGGTGATCTGCCCCATTACCAGGCCCACGACCAGGCAGAGGAGGGATACCAGGATGAAGGCCACCGTGCCCTTCTCCTTCGCCCGCTCCATGGCCATCATCAGCAGGATGGCCAGGCAGAAGGTGAACATCACGTTCTGGTGGAAGGGGAACACCACGGAGGAGTAGTACAGCAGGTCAAAGGGGATCTCTGAGATCAGGGCGAAGACGAACATGCGCCCCAGGTATCTCTTCCGGTCGCGGGTCAGGAAAAAGCCCTCGGCCGCCTGAAAGGCGAAGATGGGGAAGGCCAGCCGCCCCACGGCGGTGAGCCAGTTGGCCCCCGGCACCACCGTGGCCCACAGGTGGTCGCACAGCATCAGCGCCATGGCCAGGAGCTTGAGAGATAAGCTGTTGAGACAGCGCAGAGAATTCTTTTTGTTCATTGGTGTTTCTCCGTATTCAGCCGTAATCTTCCCGCTCTTGGAACGGGTTCGTGTCTATGTAGGCCCATGCGGCCCGGTAGTCCTCGTCGCCGCGGATAACGTGGTCGTGGTAGCCGCGCTGCCAGATAGTCTTTCCATATGTTATCGTTACACAACGTTTCATATAACGCACCAACATAGGAATCGACTGCGTAGGGGCCGGTGTCCTCACCGGCCCGTCCTCTATTCCGTTCAAACAGAACAGAATGTGCAGATGGTCGGGCATGATAATATACTTTTCAACCGTCGGCATATGGTCCAATACGTCTTTTACGATTTGTCCGCATGGTGTCAATTGGACCCGCGGGCCGATGAGGACATCGGCCCCTACGGTGATCTTGCCGAGACACTTCTCCCTGTTTTTTGTACACACGGTGACAAAATAACATCCCGGCCGACTGTAAGCATACTCGGGCAGGCGGTTCTTCTTCCGTCTGGGCAGATCCACGCCCCCTCACTTCCCCCGCAGTTCGATGATCTGATCACGCAGGGCGGCGGCCAGCTCGAATTCCAGCATCTTCGCCGCCTCTTTCATCTGCTTCTCCAGCTTGGCGATCTGCTCCGCCTTCTGCTGCTTGGTCATGGATTGGATCTCGCCCCGGCGCTCCGCGCTGCTCTTCTCGTCCTCCTGGGCGGAGATGTCCAGCAGGTCCCGCACCGACTTGATGATCGTCTTGGGCACGATGCCGTGGGCCTTGTTGAAGGCATCCTGCTTCTCCCGGCGGCGCTGGGTCTCGTCCATGGCCCGGCGCATGGAGGGGGTGATGGTGTCGGCGTACAGGATGACCCGGCCGTCGGCGTTCCGCGCGGCCCGGCCGATGGTCTGGATCAGGGCGGTCTCGCTGCGCAGGAAACCCTCCTTGTCCGCGTCCAGGATGGCCACCAGGGACACCTCCGGCAGGTCCAGGCCCTCACGCAGCAGGTTGATGCCGACCAGCACATGGAAGGTGCCCAGACGCAGGTCCCGGATGATCTCCATGCGCTCCATGGCGTCGATGTCGTGGTGCATATAGCGCACCTTGATGCCCGCCGCCTGGAGATAGGCGGTGAGATCCTCCGCCATGCGCTTGGTCAGGGTGGTCACCAGCACCCGCTCGTTCCGGGCGGTGCGGTCGTTGATCTCGCCGATCAGGTCGTCGATCTGTCCCTCCACCGGGCGGACCTCCACCTCCGGGTCCAGCAGGCCCGTGGGCCGGATGACCTGCTCCACGATCTGGCCGGAGCGGGTGCGCTCGTAGTCCCCGGGGGTGGCGGAGACGTACACCACCTGATTGACCCGCCGCTCAAACTCGTCGAATTTCAGCGGGCGGTTGTCGTAGGCACAGGGCAGGCGGAAGCCGTAGTCCACCAGGGTGGTCTTTCTGGCCCGGTCGCCGTTGTACATGGCCCGCACCTGGGGCAGGGTGACATGGCTCTCGTCGATGAACAGGACGAAGTCCTTGGGAAAGTAGTCCAGCAGGGTGTGGGGCGGGCTGCCCACGGGGCGGCCCTCGATGACCCGGGAGTAGTTCTCGATGCCGGAGCAGTAGCCCAGCTCCTGCATCATCTCGATGTCATACATAGTGCGCTGCTTCAGCCGCTGGGCCTCCACCAGCTTGTTCTCCCTCTCGAAGAAGGCTACCCGCTCCTCCAGCTCCTTATAGATCTCCTGGATGGCGGCATCCATCTTGGCCTTGGGGGTGACATAGTGAGTGGCGGGCCAAATGGGGATGTTGGTCAGGCGGCGGATGGGGGCGCCGGTGACCACGTTGATCTCGGAGATGCGGTCGATCTCGTCCCCGAAGAACTCGATGCGGATGGCGGTGTCCTTCCAGTAGGCGGGCCAGACCTCCACCGTGTCCCCCCGCACCCGGAACATGTTCCGGTCGAAGGCGATGTCGTTGCGCTCATACCGGATGGCCACCAGCCGCTTCAGCAGCTCGTCCCGCTCCATCACTGCCCCCACCCGCAGGGAGACCATCATGGCGGCGAAGTCCTCCGGCTCGCCCAGGCCGTAGATGCAGGACACGGAGGACACCACGATCACGTCCCGCCGCTCCAGCAGGGAGGCGGTGGCGGACAGGCGCAGGCGGTCGATCTCCTCGTTGATGGAGGAGTCCTTTTCGATAAAGGTATCCGTGTGTGGAATATAGGCCTCCGGCTGGTAGTAGTCGTAGTAGCTGACAAAATACTCCACCGCGTTGTTGGGGAAGAACTCCTTGAACTCGGCGCACAGCTGGGCGGCCAGGGTCTTGTTGTGGGCCAGCACCAGAGTGGGGCGCTGGACCTGTTCGATGATCTTGGCCATGGTAAAGGTCTTGCCGGAGCCGGTGACGCCCAGCAGGGTCTGCTCGTCCAGCCCCATCTCGATGCCCTGGGACAGGGCCTGGATGGCCTCGGGCTGGTCCCCGCTGGGCTGATATTCTGATACCACCTGAAATTTCGGCATGGCGGCTCCTCCTTCATACAGGGGACGCTGCGGTCCCGTACCCCTCATTATAGTCGAACAAATTTTCTATTGCAAGTGGTTTCGTTCCTTTTCCCGTAAATTTTAAGAAACGCTCAGCTTCCTTTTGTGTTCCTTAGGATCGGAAAGACCTGTGCTCCCCGCCCCCTGCGGGGGCGGGGAGCACAGGAACTGATCAGGTATCTAGCGAACTGTCCCCCGCCGTCACAGCAGATAGCATGACCGCCGCCGGCGGAAATTTTCCGATTGATTCATAGACACCGCATCGTCGTCCACGAACACGATGTGGTCGATCAGCTCCAGCCCGATGCCCGCCAGCGCCGCCCGGGCGGTGTCGGTAGAGGTCCAGTCCGCGTCAGAGGGGAACGCCAGGTTGCTGATGTGGTTGTGGGCCAGATAGACCCCCGTGGCCCGCAGGCTCAGGGCCTCCTCGGCGATGCGCCGGATGTTCACGTCAGAGGCGAAGACGCAGCCCTCTGAGATCTGCCGCACCCCCAGCACCTTGCGCTTGCCGTCCACCGCCAGGATATACACCATCTCGTTCCGGGCGCCGAAGAAGTACGGCCGCAGCACAGCCACCGCCTCCTCCGTGGTGGCCGCCCGGTCGTCCAGGCTGCTGCGGCTGCTGACATAGCTCCTGCCCATGGCGGGCATGAGCTTCAGCAGGGCGGCGGTGTGGTCCCCCACGCCGGGCGTTTTCTTCAGCTCCTCCGCCGAGGCGTCCAGCACCCCGGACAGAGAGCCGAACCGTTGGATCAGGGCGTGGGCCAGCCCGTTCACGTCCCCCTGGGGGATGGCGTAAAACAGCAGCAGCTCCAGCAGCCGGTGCTCCGGCCAGCCCTGTCCGCCGGTCGTCAAAAACTCCTTTTTCACCCGCTGCCTGTGCCCGTCGTGGATCGACATGCTTGTCCCCCTCCCCCGCGCGGCGGCCGGAAGACCGGTGCGTCCGCCCGCTTCTATGGTGCAAATCAGGACATATATTATACTACGATCTCTCTTTTTCCGCAAGAAATGCCTTCCCATTTTCACCGAAATTTTACGCCCCTTGTGCCCTTTACGGTGCTTGAGATTCCTGATATAATAGAAGTCGGAGCAGGAAGAAAATTTTTCTCCGCTTTTCCCCTGTCTTCTTATTTTTGCCCCTCTAAGCGACAGCGCCGCCCGCCGGGCGGGATAAAGGAAGCGACCTCATGACAGAAATTTTCCGCAAAGTAAAACGGGGCTATTACCGCATCGCGTCCGTCCCCCGCTGTCTTGGCGCGGCGGCCCTGCTGCAGGCCATCGCCTATATCGTCAGCAGCATCCTGATCGGCCACACGGGGGCGGAAAACAATTCCGCCCTGGTGTACATGCTAGCCGTCTCCCTCACCGCCCTGCTGACCGACGGATACTTTTACGGCATCCTGTCCTCCCTGATCGGCGGCTTTTCCATCAACTACTTCTTCATGTTCCCATACGCCGCCTTCTCCCTGAGCTACGCGGGCTACCCCGTGGCCATGCTCAGCATGATCTCCATCTCCTGCGTGGTGTCCGCCCTGACCACCCGGGTAAAGCAGCAGGCCATCGAGGCCTCCCGGCGGGAGCAGAACACCAAGCTGCTGTATGAGATGAACACCCGCCTGAACGAGGAGAAGGCCGCCATCCAGCTGGAGGCCGCCCGGGAGGCCATCCACAGCAATCTGCTGCGGGCAGTGTCCCACGACCTGCGCACCCCTCTCACCGCCATCTCCGGCTCCGCCTCCGTCCTGATGAACAGCGAGGAGCTCAGCCCCGCCAACCGCACCATGGTCCAGGACATCAAGACCGACGCCGATGCCCTGATCACCATGGTGGAGAACCTGCTGTCCATCACCCGCATCCAGGGGGGCGACATCCCCCTGAAAAAGCAGGAGGAGCTGCTGGAGGAGGTGGCGGGCGACGCCCTGATCACCATCAACCGCCGCTTCCCCGACTCCCATGTGGAGCTGGTGCAGTCTGACGACATCCTCTACCTGCCGGTAGAGCCCATGCTCATCAAGCAGGTCATGGTCAACCTGGTGGAAAACGCCATCCGCCACTCCGGCGACTCCACCCACATCCAGCTTAAGCTGTACCGCCAGGACGGCTGGGCGGTGACCGAGGTGCGGGACCGCGGCAGGGGGCTTTCTCCCGAGGTGCTGCGGGCCGTACAGCAGGGGCACCAGCTGCCCCGGGATCTGTCCGGCGACTCCACCCGGGGGATGGGCATCGGCCTGTCCGTCTGCCAGAGCATCATAAAAGCGCATAACGGCTTCTTCGCCGCCGAAAATGATCCCGCAGGCGGGGCGGTATTCCGCTTCGGTCTGCCATTGGAGGAATCTGAGTATGAATGAAAAGCGTACCATCCTTTTGATCGAGGACGAGCGTGCCATCAGCAATTTCATCTGCCGTGCCCTGACTGCCAACGATTACAGGGCCGTCCCCGCCGCCAGCGGCAAAGAGGGGCTGTCCCTGTTCTTCTCCCACTGCCCCGACCTGGTGCTGCTGGACCTGGGCCTGCCCGATATGGACGGGCTGGATGTGCTCTCCCAGCTCAGCGGCCTGCCCCAGGAGGTGCCGGTCATCATCATCTCCGCCCGCGACCGGGAGTCGGAGAAGGTCAAGGCCCTGGACATGGGAGCGGACGACTATGTGGTCAAGCCCTTCGGCGTGCCCGAGCTGCTGGCCCGCATCCGCACCACCCTGCGCCGCTCCGACCGCCTGCAAAACAGTCAGGGCGCCCAGAAGGACGTATACCAGATCAAGGGTCTGGTGCTGGACGTGGCCCGGCACACCGTCACTCTGGACGGGACGGAGGTCCACTTCACCCAGAACGAATTCAAGATCCTGGAGCTGCTGTGCATCCACGCCGGCAAGGTGCTGACCTACGACTTTATCCTGAAGCACGTGTGGGGGCCCTATGGGGGCAGCAGCAGCAACCAGATCCTGCGGGTGAACATGGCCAACATCCGCCGCAAGCTGAACGAGAACCCCTCCGATCCCAAGTACATCCTCACCGAGCTTGGCATCGGCTACCGGATGCTGGAGGACTGACGCGATCAATATCCCAAGATCCCCCGGCTTTGCCGGGGGATCTTTGTTTTGAACATCCGCAAAGGTTTAACGCCTTCTTTTCGTCTCTTTCTCCGGTTTGACACACATTTTATCCCCTTTCCTGTATGATAACATGCGAAAGGAGGCTGTTATCTATGGAACAACAGCTGAGAAGCTGCCTTCTGGAGGGCGAGACCATCCGCTGGATGGGCCGGCCTTCCCCCTTCTGCCTGTCCCGGCTGCCCTTCCGCCGGTCCTTCTATCTGACCTGGCTGGCGTTCGCCGGGTGTTCCGCCGCCGCCGCCCTTCTGCTCTTCCCCCCGCTGCTGGACGGCCGGCGCTCCCTGTTCAGCACAGTGGTCATCCTCGCCGCCGTGCTCGCAGTGCCCGCGCTGTTCTCCCTGCAGCCCTTCAGCGACAAGTATAAGCTGGAGCGGCACACCCTTTACGCCATCACAAACCTGCGGGCCCTTACCATGGTGGACGGACACGTGCTGTCCCTGCCCCTTCGGCGCGGCGTGCCCACCAGCGTCTACCTGAAGGACGGCGCCTGCGGCACCCTGTGCATCGGCACCGAGGACCAGCCCCCCGCCCTGCACACCCTGACCGCCGCGGTGACCGGCATCTCCCACACCAGCGGGGACAGCGGGATCGACGGGCTCCTGTTCTTCCACGTGTCCGACCCGGATGAGCTGCTGCCCTATTTCAGCTGATCTTCTCCCAAAGGGGGACCGGCCTGGCCCCTCTCTCCTGGCCCGGCCGGTCCCCCTTCTTTTATCGCCGCTATAAGCGCAGCGCCGTCTCTTCGATCAGAGACGGCGCTGCTTTTCCTTCCTCTATCATTCCCCGGTCAGGCGGCGGCGCAGGCTCTCCAGCCCCCGGCGCTCCAGCCGGGAGATCTGTACCTGGGACACCCCCATGATCAGGGCACACCGGGACTGGGTCATCCCCCGGTAATACCGCAGGGCCAGCACCATCCGCTCCCGCTCCGGCAGCTCCTCCAGCGCGCCCCGCAGGGCCAGCCGCTCCACCGCGTCCTCCTCGATCCCGTCGTCCCCCAGCAGTCCCTCCAGGGTCAGGCCGCTGTCTCCCGCCTCCCCCTGGAGAGAGAGCACCGGCTCCGCCGCCGTCTGGGCCGCGGCGATGTCCTCCGGCGTCAGGCCGGTGTCCGCCGCCAGCTCGGACAGGGTGGGCTCCCGGCCCAGCCGTTCCTCAAGGCGGAGGCGGGCGGCCCGGATGGTCCCTGCCCGCTCCTTCAGTCCCCGGCTGACCTTCACCGGCCCGTCGTCCCGCAGAAAGCGGCGGATCTCCCCGGCGATCTTGGGCACGGCATAGGTGGAGAACTGGGTGCCGTAAGCGGGGTCATACCCCCGCACCGCCTTCACAAAGCCCAGGCAGCCCAGCTGGTACAGGTCGTCGGGCTCCACCCCCCGGCCGTAGTACCGCCGCACCACCGACCAGATCAGCCCCTGGTTCTCCTCCAGCACCCGCTGACAGGCCCCGTCGTCCCCTTCCCGGGCCGCCTGGAGCAGCTCCGGGGCGGAGGGCGCCCCATTCACCGGACTTCCCGGCGGCTGATCTGCCGGGTCAGGGTGACCACGGTGCCCTTCCCCGGCTTGGAGCGCACCTTCACCCGGTCCATAAAGCTCTCCATGATGGTAAAGCCCATGCCCGCCCGCTCCACGCCGCCGGTGGTGTACAGGGGCGCGCGGGCCTGCTCCACGTCGGCGATGCCCACGCCCCAGTCCCGCACCACCATCTCCACCACGTTGTTGTCCCGCAGGCGCAGGCGCAGGCGCACCTTGCCGATGGTGTTGGGATAGGCGTGGACGATGGCGTTGGTCACCGCCTCGCTCACCGCGGTCTTGATGTCGTTGATCTCCTCCAGCGTGGGGTCCAGCTGGGCGGCGAAGCAGGCCGCTGCCGCCCGGGCAAAGCCCTCGTTGGCCGAGCGGCTGGGGAACTCCATGATCACCTGATTATGTACGGTCATCCTTTTTCCTCCTTACGCGAACGGGATCAGCTTGTCCAGTCCGGCGGCCTGAAAGACCCGCCGGGCCTGCTCCGGGGTTCGGATGACGGACATCCGCCCCCCTACCTCCTGCATGTGCCGCCAGGTGCGCAGCAGCACCGCGATGCCGGAGCTGTCAGTGAAGGTCAGCTCCGACAGGTCCACCGTCAGCCGCAGGGGCAGCAGCAGATCGATGCGGCGGTCCAGCTCCTCCATCACCTCTCTGGCCCGGTGGTGATCCAGCTCACCCGTCACCCTGGCCCGCAGAACGCGGCCCTCCTCTGTGCAGTCTACCGGCATAGCTCCCGCTCCTTTTCTCCGATTTTTCCGCCCTTCCGGCGGCTGTTGCCCCCATTATACGGCAGCCGCCGGTCATATTCCGCCGCAGCCTGTCGAAGGGCAACAAAAAATACGGAAGGCTTTCGCCTTCCGTATTTAGACGGCCTGCCGCTCGATCGGCAGCCGCACAGATTCACGCCAGGGTATAGCCCCCCCGGATCAGCAGCTTCACCGTGGCCGCGCCGGCCTTCACCGCCCGGTCGGCGATGGTGGCCATATACAGGTGGTTCTTCTCCAGGGCCTTGCCGTTGTTCAGAGTGCCGCCGGTGGTGACATCGATCAGTCCCGGCTCCGTGCCGGACACCACGGTGGCCGAGCCGATGCGCAGCATCACCTCGCACCCCACCTCCAGCTTCAGCTGCTGGCCCTGGCTGAGGGTGACCACGGAGTAGGTGGCGCTGTCGCCGCCGGAGGAGCTGTTGTTCAGCTGCTTTTCATACTCCGCCAGCTTCTTGTCAAACTCCGCCGTCAGGGCGGTCTTTTTGCTGTCGGCGGCCTTCTCCGCCTGCTGGACGATGGCGGGGATCACCGTCTGCTCCAGATAGCTCAGGGTGACCAGGGGGTCGTTCTTGTCCCCGGCGGCAAAGACCGAACCCACTGCCGCCGTCACCAGCGCCGCGGCCAGCAGGCCGGCCGCCATCCTCTTGTGTTTTTTCATTGGTCTGCTCCTTTTCTCTGTGTCAAACGGCGTTTCTTCCTTGCCTATGTAGGGGCCGGCAGGCCGGCCCCTTTCACGCCATTCCCTCTGTGTGAAGGCCGAAGCTCACCGCGATGGCGGTATCCACCCGGCGCATCTGCCCCTCGTCCAAATGGCCCATGTGCTCCCGCAGGCGGCGCTTATCCAGGGTCCTGATCTGCTCCAGCAGGATCACCGACTCCTTGGGCAGGCCGCAGCTGGCCGGAGCCAGAGAAATATGGGTGGGCAGACGGGCCTTGCCCGTCTGTGAGGTAATGGCCGCGGCGATCACGGTGGGGCTGTGGCGGTTGCCCGTATCGTTCTGCACGATGAGCACAGGCCGCACGCCCCCCTGCTCGCTGCCCACCACCGGACTGAGGTCGGCATAAAAAATGTCGCCCCGCTTTACCATGTTTTCCACGTTGCTCACACTCCGCAGGAAGATAGCGCGGCGTTACAGCTCCCCCGGGGGCTATGTAACGCTGCACTATGATTGTCCCACGGGGCGGCGGAGTTTATACCTGTGGGGCCAAAACTCCGCCGTACCTTTCCGCCCCGGGCCTTCGCCCGGCGCTCCAAGCCATCCTATGCCCCCGGCGGGGCGGCGGTCACACCCGCTGCCCGCCGCGGAGGTACACCCGGGGCACCCGGGGGTTCACGTCGCACATCAGCTCATAGGGGATAGTGCCCGCCAGGGCGGCGGCCCGCTCCAGCAGGTGGCCGTCGTATACCGTGGCCACATCCCCCGCCGCGGCCTCGGGCAGGTCGGTGACGTCCACCATGCACATGTCCATGCACACCCGGCCCACGATGGGGCACAGCTGCCCGCGGATGCGCATCTCCATGCGCCCGGACAGGGCCCGGGGATAGCCGTCCCCATAGCCGATGGGCACCACCGCCAGCCTGCTGTCCCGCCGGAGCACCTGGGTGCAGCCATAGCTCACCGGGGTGCCCTTGGGCAGGGCCCGCACGGCGGCCACCCGGCTTTTCAGGGTGAGCACCGGCTTCAGCTCGGGCTCGTCGTCCTCCCCCATGGGTGAGAAGCCGTACAGGGCCAGGCCGGGCCGGATCATATCCAAATGGGTGCAGGGGTACTTCAAAACCGCCGCGCTGGAGGCGCAGTGGCAGATCTCAAATTCTATGCCCCGGGCCTTCAGGGCGTCCCGGGCCTCTAAAAAGCGGGTGAACTGGGCCATGGTGTAGTCCTCGTCCCCGTCGGCGTTGGCCAGATGGGTGAACAGGCCCTCCCCCCGGATGCCGGGCAGGGCCAGCAGGGCGGCGATGTCGTCCAGCACCTTGCTGTTGTCCTGTCCCTGCCGCCAGAGGAAGCCCAGGCGGCTCATCCCCGTGTCGATCTTCACATGGACGGTGATCTCGCACCCCGCGGCCACAGCGGCGGCGGACAGGGCTTTTCCCGTGTCCAGATCCTCTACCATCTGGGTCACATGGTGCTCCGCCAGCATGGGGGCCAACTGGGCGGGCACCTGGCCCAGACACAGGATGGGGATGGTCACGCCGGCGCGGCGCAGCTCCACCGCCTCATCCACACAGGCCACGGCCAGCATCTCCGCCCCCAGGCGCTGGAGCTCCGGCCCGATGTGAGCCGCCCCGTGGCCGTAGGCGTTGGCCTTGCACAGGCCCAGAAAGCGGCAGTTCCCCTCCGTCTCGCCCCGCAGGGCGCGGTAATTATGGTCCAGAGCATCCAGGTCGATCTCCGCCCAGGTGCGCATAAATGTCGTATCGGTCATTGCGGTCATTTCCGCTCCTCATCTTGTAGTTTTCCGGGGTCACTTTACTTTACCACATCCGGCTCCCGGCGTAAAGCGGTGATCTGCTCTGTAAACCGGAAATTTTTGCACTGGCAGCAGATGACCCGCAGGCCCTCTGCCCAGATCTCGCCGCCGGCTAATCCATGGGTGTCCGGGCGGAACCACAGCACGGTCTCCACCCCCTCGCCCGGGGCGGCGTCCGGCGCTCCGCAGGTCACCCGCAGCAGCGTCTCCCCCTCCCGCTCCTCCATGGCGCAGGCGGTGAGAAAGCCGCCTTTCGCCGCCGTCAGCAGGGCGGGAAAGGCGGACATGGGGGACAGGCCGTCGGGCCCCAGCTCCCCGGTGTCCAGGATCAGGCCGTCGTACTCCAGGGTCCCTGTCTCCCCGGTCACCCGGGCGGAGATCCCCGCCACGGTGTCCGGCGTGGTCAGGGTGAGGACGGTCTCCTCCCCGGTCACGGCGGCATCCATGTCAAACTCATACACCCGCTGGCCGTAGTCCGCGGTGACGGACAGCTGGGCGGCGCACCCGGTCATAGCCAGATACTCCCCCCGGATGGTCAGGGCCAGCTCCTCCTCCGGGCTGACGCCCCCCTCCGCCCCGCAGGCGGACAGGAGCAGCAGCCCCGTCATCAGTACACAGAGCAGTCCTCTGCGCACGGCGTCTCCTCCTAATCCTGTTGTCCCTTCAGCACTTCCGGCAGGGCCTCGATCATGTCCCCGGGCAGCATGGCGTACTCCCCCAGGCGCTGGGCGCACAAGTCCCCCGCCAGGCCGTGGTAATACACCGCCGCCGCAGCCAGGCGGGGCAGGTCGTCCTCCCCCCGGCGCAGCAGCTTCTGCCCCCACAGGGCGGCGGTCATCCCCGCCAGCACGTCGCCGCTGCCCCCCTTGGCCATGCCGGGGCCGCCTGTGGGGTTGATCCACACCCGGCCGTCCGGGGCGGCGGTCACCGTCCTGTGTCCCTTCAGCACCACGGTGCAGCGGTGAGCGGCGGCAAAGTCCCGGGCGGCAGCCAGCCGGTCGGCCACCGGAAGGGAGCAGCCGGTCAGCCGGGCAAACTCCCCCTCATGGGGGGTGAGCACCGTGGGCGCCCTGCGCCCGTCCAGCACATCTATATGCCCGGCCAGGGCATTTATGCCGTCGGCGTCCAGCACCACCGGCACCTCCAGCTCCTTCAGCAGGTGCAGCACCAGCGTCTCCGTCTCCGGTCTCCGCCCCAGACCGGGGCCCATGAGTACGGCGTCACACCCCGCGGCCCGGTCAAGGATCGTCCGGTGATCCTCCGGCAGGGGGAAGGGCATGGTTTCGTCGCACTTCACCGCCACGATGGGGTAGATGTCCCGGGGCACCCCCAGGAACACCAGCCCCGCCCCCGTGCGCAGGGCCGCCCGGGCGGCCAGCACCGGCGCGCCGGTGCAGCCCTCGCTCCCCGCCAGGATCAGCACCCGGCCGAAGTCCCCCTTGTGGGCCCGGAGCGGGCGGCGTGGAAGGCGGAACTGAAGCATATCAAAGCTGTTCATTGGTTTTCCTCCTAAAAAATAAGGGGGCGCCCCGCCAATGTCATTTCGTTAAGCGGAACCTGTCATTCCGAGGCAGTGACCGACGTCACCGCCGTGGGAATCCGCATCCTCAATGTTTGAGAAAACGGATTGCCGCGCCAGTTTGCGAACTGGCTCGCAATGACAAGCTCATAACTTAGCGACATTGGACGCACTGCGCCCCCTTATGCTATGCGATTAAATTTCTTTACTTGAGGAATCCGTTGACGATCTGCTCCTCGGCCTCCCGCTCGGTCAGCCCCAGGGTCTGCAGCTTGATCAGCTGCTCCCCGGCGATCTTGCCGATGGCCGCCTCGTGTACCAGCTGGGCGTCCACGCAGTAGGCGGTCACCTCCGGGATGGCGGCCACCACGCCGTTGTCCATGATGATGGCGTCGCACTCGGAGTGGCCGTAGCACTCGCTGTTGCCGTTGATGCGGGCCATAAAGGTCTGCTTGGAGTCCCCCCGGGCCACAGACCGGGAGATCACGTTGGTGCGGCAGCCCTTGCCGTTCAGGTCCACGGTGAAGTCAGACTTGGCGTGCTGCCTGCCGTGGGTCATCACCTTCTCCTTGATGATCAGAGAGGCGCCGGGGCCCAGGTCGGCCTGGGTGCAGCGCAGGGTGGAGTCCACGCCCTTGATCTGGGTGGTCTCCATCTCCATATAGGCCCCCTCCTCCAGGTGGACCACAGTGGTGGGGTTCATCACGTTCTCCCCGCCGCCGTCGCCCTCGCCGTAGTGGCGCTCTACATAGCGCACCCGGGCGTTCTTGCCCACATAGAAGGTGTGGATGCCGTCGTGGCGGGACTCCTGCACGCCGCAGTTGTGGATGCCGCAGCCGGCCACGATGGTCACGTCGCTGCCCTCGCCCACAAAGAAGTCGTTGTATACCATATCCTGCAGGCCGCTCTCGCTGAGCACCACGGGGATGTGGACGGATTCGTTCTTGGTGCCCGGCTTGATGATGATGTCAATGCCGTCCTTGTCGTCCTTGGTGACGATGTCGATATTGGCAGTGGTGCCCCGGGCGGCCTTCTTGCCGTTGGCCCGGATGTTATAGGCCCCCTCGGGCACGTCGTGGAGCTCTGCCACCTTTTCCAGCAGGCTCTTCTGAATGGCGTCGATCATTGCACTCTCTCCCTTCTCACTGGACCTTGTCCGCCAGCGCGCTGCACACGGTGGGGGCCGCCAGCAGCTCGGGCAGGATCTGCTCCCGCTTGCCGTCCTGCTTCACCTGGCCGTCGGCCAGCACGATGACCCGGTCGGCAATATTCAGAATACGCTCCTGGTGGGAGATGATGATGATGGAACCGTTGATCTTCTCGTGCAGGTGCTCAAACACCTTGATGAGGTTGCTGAAGGACCACAGGTCGATGCCGGCCTCCGGCTCGTCGAACAGGGACAGCTTGGTGGCCCGGGCCATGATCATGGCGATCTCGATGCGCTTGACCTCGCCCCCGGACAGGGAGGCGTCCAGCTCCCGGTCGATATAGTCCTTGGCGCACAGGCCCACCTCGGACAGGTAGGCACACGCCTCGGGCACGCCGATGGGCCGCCCGGCAGCCAGGGTGATCAGATCCTTCACCGTCAGCCCCTTGAAACGCACCGGCTGCTGGAACGCAAAGCTGATGCCCCGGCGGGCCCGGTCGGTGATGGACAGATCGGTGATGTCCTCTCCGTCAAAGAGGATGCGCCCCTGCGTCGGGGGCAGAATGCCGGCGATCACCTTGGCCAGGGTGGACTTGCCGCCCCCGTTGGGGCCGGTGATGGCCACAAAGCGCTCGTCAATGGTCAGGCTGATGTCCTTCAGGATGTGCTTCAGCTCTCCGTCCTGCTCTACATCGTAGCAGAGGTGCTGTAACTCGATCATGCTTCTTCCTCCGTCGATCCCGGCCGGGGCCGGGGCTCTCCTGTTCCGGGGCGCGGCCCGCAGCGGCCGGTATTTTCCCGTCTCCGGTGAAAACTGCCGGAAACTCCGCCCCCATACAGGGAAATTTTTCACAAAACCAAGGCTTATGATACCCTATTTCCCCTTGCATTTCAAGACATTTTATGATATAAACAGTGGTGTTCAAATGCGAAGAACGGGAAAATAGCTTTTTTCTCCCACAGAGAGGGGCGGCCGCCGGCTGAAAACCGCCCCGGGACAGAGGATGGCTTGGTTCGCCCGGGAGCGGCCCGCGAGAGCGGGACGGGTCTTCCGCCGTTACCGGAATGTTGAGTGCGCGCCCTCTTCAGGGCGCGAATGCGGGTGGTACCGCGGAGGGTGATGCCTTTCGTCCCAATTTCTTTGGGAGGAAGGGCTTTTTTCATGCCCTGAAAGGAGTTTCCCATGGATCGACTGCTCGCATCGCTGCTCACCCTGTGCTTCCTGCTGTCGGCGGCAAACCAGCCAGCCCCGCCCCAGGAGCCGGAGCCGGAGTACACCCCCGTCCCCCCGGTAGAGACCCGGGTCACCTCATACTCCGCCAAGAGCCGCCACAAGGTCACGGTTTTGATGTATCACCACCTGGTGCAGACCGAGGCCGAGGTGAACGGCAACTCCATGGTGGTCACCGCCCAGCGCTTTGAAGAGGATCTGCGCTGGCTGGCGGACAACGGCTACACCGCCGTCCTCCCCCGGGATCTGGTGGAGGGGGTGTCCCTGCCGGAGAAGGCGGTGATGATCACCCTGGACGACGGCTACCGCAGCAACTACGAGCTGGCCTTCCCCATTCTGAAAAAGCTGGAGACCAAGGCGGTGATCGCCGTGATCTGCGGCAAGCTGGATCAGGAGGCCCCCACCTACCTCACCTGGGACATGTGCCGGGAGATGTCCATGTCCGGACTGGTGGAGTTCGGCTCGCACACCTACTGGCTGCACAACCTGGACGAGCGCAACGGCGCCTACATCGCGGGAGGCCCCAACGGCATCCAGCGGCTGAAGGGGGAGAGCCGCGAGAGCTTCCAGGCCCGGGTGATCGACGACCTGGAGAAGAGCGCCCGGCGGCTGGAGGAGGAGCTGGGCAACGAGGTGCTCTACTTCGCCTACCCCTACGGGGTGAAGGACTCCTGGGCCGCCGACTACATCGCGGGCCGCTTCGCCATGACCGTACTGACCAACGAAGGGGTGGCCGACCTGTCCAAGGGCTTTTACAGCCTGCCCCGCAAGACCGTATCCATGGACCGCCGGGTCAGCCGGTGCTTCTGAGTTTTCCCTGTTGATCCATGGCATCCCCCGCCAGGGATCGTTTCCATTATAAACTACACCGCAAAGGAGAAGGTTTCATCATGAAAGAACAGTTAGCAAACATCCGGGCCCAGGCCCTGTCCGCTCTGGAGCAGGTCAACGACCGCGGCCAGCTGGACGAGCTGCGGGTGAAGTACCTGGGCAAGAAGGGCGAGCTGACCGCTGTGCTCAAGCAGATGGGCAAGCTGTCCGCCGAGGAGCGCCCCGCCATGGGCCAGTTGGCCAACGAGGTCCGCTCCGCCCTGGAGCAGGCCATCGACCGCGCCGCCGTCCAGGTGGAGCAGGCCGCCATGGACGCCCGCCTGAAGGCGGAGGCGGTGGACGTCACCGTGCCCGGCCAGAGCGTGAAGCTGGGCCACAAGCACCCCATGTATGTGGCCCTGGACGAGATCAAGGACATCTTCGTGGGCATGGGCTTCACCATTCTGGACGGCCCGGAGATCGAGCTGGCCTATTACAACTTCGACCGCCTGAACGCCGAGGAGGGCCACCCCAGCCGCGACTGGTCGGACACCTTCTACTTCGACAACGACAGCCGGGTGATGCTGCGCAGCCAGACCAGCCCCATGCAGGTACACGCCATGGAGACCATGAAGCTGCCCATCCGCATCGTGGCCCCCGGCCGGGTGTACCGCAAGGACGAGGTGGACGCCACCCACTCCCCCATGTTCCACCAGATCGAGGGCATGGTCATCGACAAGGGGGTGACCATGGCCGACCTGAAGGGCACCCTGAACGCCGTGATGGAGCAGCTGTTCGGCAAGGGCACCGTCACCCGCTTCCGCCCCCACCACTTCCCCTTCACCGAGCCCTCCTGCGAGATGGACGTGCAGTGCCACAAGTGCGGCGGCAAGGGCTGCCCCACCTGCAAGGGTGAGGGCTGGATCGAGGTGCTGGGCGCCGGCATGATCCACCCCCGGGTGCTGGAGATGAGCGGCATCGACCCCGAGGTCTACTCCGGCTGGGCCTTTGGCATGGGCCTGGAGCGTCTGGCCATGCGGCAGTTCAAGATCGCCGACCTGCGGCTGATCTTTGAGAACGACGTGCGGTTCCTGGAACAGTTCTAAAACATGTCCAGGGGGGACGCTGTCCCCCCTAGATACAAATTTGGTTCCATAGAAACCAAATTTGATACCCCCCTCGCCTTTGCCCGCAAAGGCGGCCCTGGCCGCCGCGGCCAGGGGCAGCGGTGTCCTTCGGCGAAATGGATTCGCCTTCGGACGTTTGTCTGCACATCAGCAGAAAAACGGATTTAATATCTTTCCGTCTGCGGCGGAAACTCTGCGCAGCTCTCTATATTCCGCAGCAAGAGCGGGATCAGAATTTTCGTAGGGGCGGCTATCAGTCGCCCGCGGGTTCGTAAATGCATCCCCGCGATCCAAATGATAAGGAGTTTTATCTATGAATTTAAGCCGTAAATGGCTCAACGAGTTCGTCACCGTTGACGCCAACGATAAAGATTTTGCGGAGGCCATGACCCTGTCCGGCTCCAAGGTGGAGGTCACCGAGGACCTGGGGGCCGAGATCTCCAACATCGTGGTGGGCCGCATCCTGTCCATGGAGCGCCACCCCGACTCCGACCACATGTGGGTATGCCAGCTGGAGGTGGGCAAGGAGGAGCCCATCCAGATCGTCACCGGCGCGTGGAACATCCACGTGGGCGACCTGGTGCCCGTGGCCCTGCACAAGTCCACCCTGCCCGGCGGCAAGAAGATCGAGAAGGGCAAGCTGCGGGGCGTGGTGTCCAACGGCATGATGTGCGGCCTGTATGAGCTGGGCCTGGACGAGCGGGACTTCCCCTACGCCGCCGTGGTCGCCGCCGCCCTGCTGAACGACTACCACCCCATCGACCCCGCCAAGCCCTCCATCCCCGCCGACATCAAGCCCGGGGACAAGATCTACGGCCCCGTGGTGTGCGCCAAAATGCTGGAGGTCATGCCGCTGGAAAATGGAGCCTTCCACACCTGTGCCGACATCGGCAACGCCACGGTCTGCCCCGACACCAAGTGCATGAACCTCCACGAGGGCGACCTGGTGGCCTACAACACCAAAACAGACAGCTACTGCACCCTGGCCGACCTCCGCGCCGAGCAGAAGGAGTTCCCCCACTGCATCCCCGACGGCATCTTTATCCTCCACGAGGACTGCAAGCCCGGGGACGACATCAAGCCCATCATCAACGCCGACGACCACGTGGTGGAGTTTGAGATCACCCCCAACCGCCCCGACTGCCTGTCCGTGATCGGTCTGGCCCGGGAGGCCGCCGCCACCTTCGATCAGCCCCTGCGCCTGCACCAGCCCGTGGTCAAGGGCGGCGCGGACGGCGACCTGATGGAGCTGCTGGACGTGGAGACCCCCGCCGCCGACCTGGTGCCCCGGTACACCGCCCGCATGGTGCGCAACGTGAAGATCGCCCCCTCCCCCAAGTGGATGCGGGAGCGGCTGCGCAGCATGGGCGTGCGCCCCATCAACAACATCGTGGACATCACCAACTACGTCATGCTGGAGTACGGCCAGCCTATGCACGCCTTTGACTACCGCTATGTGAAGGGCGGCAAGATCATCGTCCGCCGGGCTGAGGAGGGCGAGAAGCTGACCACCCTGGACGGCAAGGAGCACATTCTGAACGCCAACCACCTGGTCATCGCCGACGAGACCCGGGCCGTGGGCCTGGCGGGCATCATGGGCGGCGGCAACAGCGAGATCGTGGCCGACACCGCCGACGTGGTGTTCGAGTCCGCCAACTTCGACGGCACCTGCATCCGCAAGGGCGCCCTGGCCCTGGGCATGCGCACCGAGGCCAGCGCCAAGTTCGAGAAGGGCCTGGACCCCATGAACACCCTGCCCGCCGTGAACCGCGCCTGTGAGCTGGTGGAGCTGCTGGGCGCCGGCGAGGTGGTGGACGGCGTGATCGACATCCTGAACTTCGTCCCCCATCCCACCGTTCTGCCCCTGGAGCCCGACAAGATCAACGCCCTGCTGGGCACCGACGTGTCCCGGGAGGAGATGGTCCGCATCCTGGAGAAGCTGGACTTCACCGTCAGCGCCGACAAGGTCACCGTGCCCTCCTGGCGGGGAGACGTGCTGCGGATGAACGACCTGGCCGAGGAGGTGGCCCGCTTCCACGGCTACAACAACATCCCCTGCACCCTCCAGCGGGGCGAGACCACCCAGGGCGGCTACTCCGACGCCCAGAAGCTGGAGCAGCAGCTGGGCAGCGTGTGCCGCGCCTGCGGGTATGACGAGATCATCACCTACTCCTTCATCTCCCCCACCTACTACGACAAGATCCGCTGGGCCGCGGACGACCCCCGCCGCCAGTCCTTCAAGATCCTGAACCCCCTGGGGGAGGACACCTCCATCATGCGCACCACCACCCTGCCCTCCATGCTGGAGATCCTGACCAGGAACTACAACTTCCGCAACAAGGCCGCCAAGCTGTACGAGGTGGGCCGCGTCTACCTGCCCGGCGGGGAGAACGGACTGGCCCGCGAGCCCAAGGTGCTCACCCTGGGCGCCTACGGCGAGGATATGAGCTTCTACGCCATGAAGGGCGTGATCGAGGCCATCCTGGCTCAGCTGCGCACCGAAAACGTGGAGTTCCGCACGGTGAACGACGACCCCTCCTACCACCCCGGCCGCTGCGCCGGCGTATGGGCGGACGGCAAGTATCTGGGCGTGTTCGGCCAGATCCACCCCCTCACCGCCCGGAACTACGGCGTGGACGCCGAGCTGTACTGCGCCGAGCTGAGCTTCGACGCCCTGTCCCAGGTCCGGGGCGGCGCGCCTGTCTACCAGCCCCTGCCCAAGTTCCCCTCCGTCACCCGGGACATCGCCGTGGTGTGTGACGAGTCCGTCACCGTGGGCCAGCTGGAGGCCGCCATCCGCAAGGGGGCCCGCGGCCTGCTGAAGGAGGTCAGCCTGTTCGATATCTACCGGGGCGTGGGCATCCGCCCGGGCAAGAAGTCCGTGGCCTTCAACCTGATCCTCCGCTCCGACGACCGCTCCCTCACCAGCGAGGAGGCCGACGAGGACGTGAAGTCCATCCTGGCCGCCCTGGAGCAGGACTGCGCCGCCGTTCTGCGCTGAATCCCCTGAGCTAAAGAGCACCCCCGATGGCTGTGCCATCGGGGGTGCTCTTTACATTCTCTTTCGTGGGCCCAGGGTCTTCTCTGCAAGGGAACACGAAACGAAGCTGGAAGTTCATTTATAGAAGCCCGGGGCCTGATAGCCGGCTCCGCTGGGCTCGCTTTCGATCATGGTCAGCAGGGCGTCGCGGCAGCCCCGCACCATCACATCCTGCTCCTCGGGGGCGCGGTCCACCATCTGGTTGACCGAGCTGGTGTAGAACCACAGCCCCTCGTCCTCGGCCAGGCCCACGCCGTCCTTATCGGTGATGGCGTCGGGATCCAGTCCCAGCTCGTCCCGGATCTCCTCCCGGCTGTAGAACACCCACTTCGCCTCGGGCATGGTGTTCTCCCACTTGCAGCTGCTGATGTCGCCGTTTTCAGACTTGCCGGGGCTGTACACCTCGATGGTGTAGGCGTGGATATTGTAGCGGCCGTAGGCGTAGTCGATCAGCTCGGCGGCGGTGGGGTAGTCCTCGTTGGAGCTCATGCTGTAGAAGCCGCGGCCGGTATAGTCCTGGAACGCCTGGGCCATTTGGGCGGCGATCTCCTTCATGAAGGGGATCTCGGCGTCGTCGGGGTCATTTTCGTCATAGGGGCGGTAGCACCAGGGGTAGAGGACGCTCTGGATGCCGGTGTGCAGCGTGGCAAGGGCGTCGATCTTATTTTCGTACATGAACTGCTGGAGGGCTTTGATCTCGGGCTCTGTGGCGGGGGCGGTGCCGGCGGTGGTCCAGTTCACATTGCCGATCTGCTGGCCGTCCTTCGTCTCGATGTCATAGCGGTTCCACTGATAATCAAAGGTGCGGTTCATGTCGATCCCGCTCGTGCGGGGGTCGTCGCCCAGGATGCCGTTTCCATCCCAGTCGGGGCTCTCCATGCCGAATACAGGCAGCTCTCTGGAGGGCGTATCGTCGGCTTTGCCGCGGTAGAGGGTGGCGATAAAGCCGTCGCCGTCAATATCCGCATAGGGGTCGCTGAAGGGGATGTTGTCGCCGTTCGCGTCCCGGGGGCGCAGATTCGGGCGGTTGTTGATGACGAAGGACTGCTCGTAGCCGTCGGGATTGATCACCGGGATGACGTAGATCGTATAGCTGTCCAGCAGGCCCTTCACATAGTCGTCATCGGAGCAGAGGGTCAGCCACCAGGCGGTGTACATGGCGGAGGAGGCGCTTTCCCGCTCGCCGCCGTGGATGTTGGCGAACACGCCGATGCCCGTCTTTTCTTCGGCTGGGATGGCCTTATTGGTGATCTCCAGACACCAGAGGTCCCGCTCCTGCCACGAGGTGCCGATGGAGTAGAGCTTGGTGATGTCCGGGTAGGTCTCCGCCATCTTGGCCAGCTGATCTTCCAGCTCGGCAAAGGTGTAGCGGGCGTTCCAGTCGATGTCAAGCCCCTCCGGGATCTCACTGGGCGCGTCAGGGCGGGCGTCCATCGACAGCCGCTCCGCCTTTTTGCTGCCGCTGGCCGCGCCGCTGCTGCAGGCGGCCAGCCCGAGCACGAGCGCCAGAGAGAGACACAGGCACAGGGCCCGCTTTATGCGTCTTTTCATATCGGGTTCTCCTTTCTTATCCGGCTCAGGACCCGCCCCGCGGGGCCGCGGCCATTCCGATCCGGTTCGTCGCTTTAGTGTTTTAGCGCTTTACTATGCTAATATAATAAATCATCCCTTCTCAAAATGCAATCCGCAATATGGATAAGATCGCATCCCGTTCTTGTTCCTTCTCCTATGCAGGGTGACGACCGGCTTTTGCCGGGGCAGAATTTTTTTGGCCCCGGGCGGAACCTTTTTCCGCGCCCCGCGTCTATCAAAATATCAGAATAAAGGAGTGACCGCCATGAACCGCCGTATTGCGTCCATTTTTGCCGTTTTTGCCCTGCTGCCCCTGCTGATCGGCGCCGTCAGCACGGATATGGGGCCAAAGCCCTCGGTGAATATTGAGATCCGCGGCATATCAGAGCCCTGCTGGGGCACTCTGCTGTCCGAAAGCGCGTCCACGGGGCCCTACTCCTCGTCAAAGGATCACCCGGAGTACAGCCGGTCCGACAACGGGGCTCCTCAGGCGGCCTGGGACGCCTTCTACGCCTATGAAGAGAGCGAGCCGGACGGCTATTACTTCCTGAACTTTCTGGACGACTGCACCGACGGGCAGTTCAACTGGACCTACTACCCGCCCCAGAGGTTCAAGCTGGCTCTGTGGTTCCCGGAGGAGAACTCCATGGTGGTCACCGGCCCCTATGAGCGCTACGCCTTTGACAGCTACTACACCCTGCATCTGACCAATGTGCGCCCGGAGCAGGACAAGGTCATCACCGGCCTGACGATGACGCGCAGCTATGAGATGGGCAAGGAGGCCGCCGGCCTGATCGTCCGGGTCGTCCTTACGGTGCTGATAGAGGTGGCGGCGGCCTGGCTGTTCCGCCTGCGCAGCCCCGGACAGCTGAAGCTGATCGCGTGGCTAAACATCGCCACCCAGCTGCTGCTCAACGTCTTTCTCAACTGGTACAGCTACACCAACGGCACGCTGTTCCTCACCGCCCTGTTCCTGGCGGGAGAGGTGCTGGTGCTGGCCGTGGAGGGGACGGTCTACAGCCGTCGGCTGCCCGCCCTGCATCAGGGTGACGCCCCCTGTCGCCCCTGGCTGTATGCCCTGTGCGCCAACGCCCTGTCCTGCGCCGCGGGGCTGGCTCTGGCCCACGCCCTCCCCGGCGTGTTCTGATCCGCCCGCCGCCCAGGCGGCGGGCGGGCTCGCTCCCCCCGTCCAGCGGCGCAGGAGCGAAAAAAGAATTGAGGAAAAACGGAAAAAAACCTTGACTACGGCGGAAAAGCTGGTATAATACATTTTGCTGTCCCGGTGACCAGGGCGGTGCCGGTTCGTCCGGTTTTCAGATGCAGTAGTATCGAAGTGGTCATAACGAGCACGACTGGAAATCGTGTGGCCGTCAAAAGCGGCCCGAGAGTTCGAATCTCTCCTACTGCGCCACGTCGGAGCAAGCTTTGTATCGCTTGCTCCGACTTATTTTATAAGTCAGAGC
>CAVJLQ010000204.1:0-6237 GCA_963650435.1 Alloprevotella sp.
AGCCGTCGTGAGCAGCGCGGATGGACCGAAGCGAGGGCGAGGGAGGGCGGCCATCAGCCGCTGACACCAGCCCGAGTCGAAGGGAAGCCGCGCGTCGCGAACAGGCGAGGCGTGATATGCTTAAGCGTCCGAGCCGCATCACCGCGTAAACCAACCGCCTATTTGTGAGAATTTCTCTCAGAAAGGGAACGAACTATGACTATTTCCGAGAAAGTCGCTTATCTGAAGGGTCTGGCTGAGGGCCTGGATCTGGATACCGAGAAGTCCAAGGAGGGCAAGCTCATCTCCGTGATGATCGGCATCCTGGAGGAGGTCGGCCTGTCCCTGGAGGACATGGAGGAGAACGCCCTGAACCTGGGCGAGGAGATCGACGCCCTGTCCGACGACCTGGCCGACGTGGAGTCCATCGTCTATGACGAGGATGAGGACGACGAGGACGAGGATGAAGAGGACGGCTTTGAGGTGGAGTGCCCCAACTGCGACGAGCCTTTGTTCATCGGCGACGATGAGCTGGCCGAGGGCGTGGTCGTGTGCCCCAACTGCAACACCCGCTTCTCCCTGGATCTGTCCGACGACACCGTCGAGGCGGATGACGAGGACGAAGAGGACAAGTGATCCCAACACAAGACCCCCGGCCATGATCTGGCCGGGGGTCTTTCTGTTTTTATACGGTCACAGCTCCAGCAGGAACCGGGCGATGCCGTGGATGGCGGCGGCGGACTTGCGGGAGGGGAACATCTGGAACACATGCCACATGCCCTCGCTGACCTCGAAGCGGCAGGGGACGTGCTGGCGCTCCATGGCCTCATACAGCTGCTGGGAGTCGGAGAACAGGATCTCGTGGTCCCCCGCCTGGATCAGGGTGGGGGGAAAGCCGGACAAGTCGCCGAACAAGGGGGATAGGTCAGGGGAGCGCAGGTCGTGCCCGCCGGCATAGGCCAGGCGCACGGCGCGGATATAGTCCGGGGTGAGCATAGGGTCGATCTCCGCCCGCTGGGCATAGGACGGGCCGGACATGGTCATGTCCGTCCAGGGGGACATGAGCACCAGCGCCCGGGGCAGGCGGCGGCCCGCCGCCTTCAGCCGCAGGCACAGCACCAGGGCCAGATTGCCCCCGGCGGAATCGCCGGCCACCACGATGTCCCGGGCGCCGTAGCCCAGCAGCATCAGGTGGTCCCAGGCCCGCAGGGCGTCCTCCACCGCGGCGGGATAGGGGAACTCCGGGGCCAGGCGGTATTCAAAGCTGAGCACATCGTACCCCGTGGCGTTGGCCAGCTTGGAGGACAGCACCCGGGCGTAGCCCAGGTTCCCGCTGGTGTAGCCCCCGCCGTGGCAGTACAGGATGGCCCTGCGCCGGCCGTGGGGGGCCTTCAGCCGTGTCCAGGCGGCGGCCATGCCGGACAGGGAGAGCTCCTGCCACTCCAGCCCCGCCATGGGGGCGGCCAGACGGCCCAGGATCTCCTGGCTGCGGCGCTGGTGCTCCAGCTCCTCCGGCGTCATGCTGTCCGGGGAGCCGGCGCTGTGGATGGCCTTCAGGGCCCGCATCAGGGGGTCCATCCGGGGGCTGTCCGCCTCTGATCTTCGGTTTCGTATGAGCTTCAGCTTGTCCATAATGACCTCCGGGCAAGTAATTTTCGTGCCTATTCTACCATAGTATCAGGAGAAAGAAAAGCGGGGAAGGGGATCTTTGTGGAGCACAGGGCTGTTGCGCGGGAAGGCGGGATGTGGTATGATGGTCAGGCTTGCAGACCACAGCTTGTGAGGGATCGGATATGTTTACTGCAGAGCATTTTATTTGGATCGCCCTTTGCGCCGTGTTTGTATCAGGGATGTGCTGTCTCAGTGTGAAGAAGCGGTTCAGCTTAAAGCGGGCGGGGATCATCATGACGGCGATCTGTGCCCTCAGCGAGACCAGCAAGGTCATGACCGGCATGGTGGAGAGCCCGGAGGGCGGCATGCACCTGGACCCGCTGTGCCTGCCCCTGCATCTGTGCAGCCTGCTGATCTTCGCGGTGCTGTACATCACCTTTGGACGGGACGGAAGGCGGAAGGAGATGTGGATCGATTTTACCGCGGTCATGGGGACACTGGGCAGCTTCTGCGCCATTATGATCCCCACGAACGGGACAGATCTTACCACGCCCTTTGCCTATCAGTGCTTTGTGTACCATGCGGGGCTCATGTGGTTTTCTCTGTATCTGATCCTCTCCGGGCGGGCAAAGCTGGGCAGCCTTAAAACACTGGGGAAAAACATTGGCCTGCTGACGCTGCTGGCCTTTGTGATGCTCTATGTCAACGGGGCGCTGTCTGTATACGACACGAACTTTTTCTATCTGACCAGACCGCCGCTGGAGGGGCTGCCCTATCTGAACCTTGACCGGGGGTGGTATGTGTATCTGGCGCGGATATTTGCCCTGGGGATCGCGGCGCTCGTTTTGTTCCACCTGCCATTTCTTCTTCTGGACAGGCGGAAGAGACGAAAACTTGAGGAAATCAGACAAACGGCATACCGATAAAGACGCAGAAAGGGGGAAAAGCAGATGGCCAGGCCCAACAGCCGCTGGTATAAGCTGGACAGCGCGGGGATCCTGTACTCCGCCCTGCAGAGCGAGGAGTACTCCGCCATTTACCGCTTTTCCGCCCTGATGGCCCGGCCGGTGGAGCCGGCGGCCCTTCAAGCGGCCATCGACCGGGTGATGCCCCGGTTCCCCGGCTTTGCCGTGCGCATCCGCCGGGGGCTGTTCTGGTACTATCTGGAGCCCAACACCGCCCCGGGGCCATTCTTGAAGGAGGACGTGTCCGACCCCTGCCAGCCGGTGCGCTTTCAGGAGGATAACGGCTGGCTGGTGCGGTTTTACTACTACCGCAGCCGCATCTCCATCGAGGTGTTCCACGCCCTGTCCGACGGCGGCGGGGCCATGGTGTTCTTCCGCACCCTGCTGGCGGAGTATCTGCGGCAGCTGGGGGTGGAGGTGCCCCCGGGGGATGGGGTCCTGGATCTGAACGAGCCGCCCCGGCGGGAGGAGCTGGAGGACGCCTATGCCCGGTATGCCGGGCGGCACGCCTTCGGCCTGCGGCGGCTGCCCCGGGCCTATGCCAATACGGGGACGCCCGCGCCCTTTTACACCTTTCATGTGACCATGGGCTTTGTGCCCCTGTCCGCCCTGCGGGAGCGGGCCAGGTGCTACGGCGCGTCCATCACGGAGTATCTGGCCGCCGTGCTGATCCAGGTGATCCTGGACAAACAGAAGCGGGAGCACCCCCACCGCCTGCGGCCGGTGGCCCTGGCGGTGCCCATCAATCTGCGCGCCTGGTTCCCCAGCCAGACCCTGCGCAACTTCATCACCACTGTCCGCCCGTACATCGACCCGGCGCTGGGGGATTACACCTTCCCGGAGATCGTCTCTCAGGTGCGGCACTTTATGAAGCTGCACATCAACCGCCAGGAGCTGCAGGCGGCCTTTACGGGGAACGTGCGCTTTACGGAGCACTTTTTCCTGCGGGCGATCCCGGTATTTGTAAAAAATCCGGTGATGGCCATGAATTACCGCCTTCACGCCGTGCGGCCCTACTCCTGCACCTTTACCAACCCCGGTGCCTTTTTTGTGCCGGACGCCATGGCCCCCCATATCACGGGGGCGGAGGTCATCCTGGGGCAGGCCATGGTGCCCCGGTGCCACTGCGCCAGCATCAGCTACGGCGATACCATGGAGATCACCTTTGCCGGCACCCAGGAGGAGACGGAGACCGAGCGGGACTTCTTCCGTTTTCTGGTGCGGGAGGGGGTCCCCGTGCGGGTGGAGAGCAACCGCTGAGCCCGCGGGAAACATTGTGAAGGAGCCTTGCCTATGTCCTATTGTGTGAACTGCGGCGTTCAGCTGGATCCCGCCGCCAAGAAATGCCCCCTGTGCGGCACCCCGGCCTGGCGGCCGGACCCCGCCGCGCCGGACTATTTTCCCACCAAGCCGGCCCAGGTGCAGCCCGCCTCCAAGCGGGAGGCGGCCATCCTGCTCACCGCCATGCTGGCCAGCCTGTCCCTGTGCTGCGGCCTGCTGAATCTGCTGCTGCCCGGGCAGCGGCCCTGGTCCCTGTATGTGATGGGGGCGGCGGTGATGCTGTGGGTGTGGTTCGCCCTGCCCATGGCGGCGCGGCGGCTGCCGGTGTTCTTCCGTCTGACCGCCGATGTAGCCGCGGTGGGGCTCTATGTGTGGATGATCTCCATCGATCTGAACGGCTGGAGCTGGTTCCGGGGGCTGGTGCTGCCCATGCTGGGCTGGGCGTGCGTGCTGGTGTTCCTGCTCAGCTTCCTGCTGCGGGGCGGGCGGCGGTCCCGGCTGTCCTCTATGATCCTGTGCATCGGGTCGGCGGGCCTGCTGACGGTGGGCATCGAGTTCTGCATGGACCTGTATTTTGCGGGCCGGTGGAGCCCCGGCTGGTCCCTGGTGGTGATGGCCGCCTGTGTCGGCCTGGACATCCCCCTGTGCATCGTGCGGTGGGTCCCCTCCCTGCGGGAGGAGGCCCGGCGGCGGTTTGACCTGTAAACAGAAATACCCCTTCTCCCCGCGGGGAGAAGGGGTATTTTGCGGACTTCATTTTCCAGGATGGGCAGCTCAGCCGATGGGGAAGACCCAGTTGTGGACGTCGGGCAGGCGGCCCCACTGGATGCCGGTAAGGGTGTCGTACAGGTGGCGGGCCATGGGGCCGACCTCATAGTTGTTGATGGTGTAGTCCTTGCCGTGGATGCACAGCTTGCCCACGGGGGAGATGACAGCGGCGGTGCCGCAGCCCCAGACCTCGTCCACCTTGCCCTGCTCCAGCAGCTGGGCCACCTCGTCGATGTCGATCTTCTTCTCCTGCACGTCGCAGCCCTCCTCCTTCAGCAGCTGGATGATGGACTTGCGGGTGACGCCGGGCAGGACGCTGCCCAGCAGGGCGGGGGTCATAACGGTGTTGCCCACCTTGAACATGATGTTCATGCCGCCCACTTCCTCTACATAGCGGCGCTCCACGCCATCCAGCCACAGAACGTCGTTGTAGTTCTTGGCGATGGCCCGGTTGGCGGCCCGCTGGGCGCAGGCGTAGTTGCCGCCGCACTTGGCAAAGCCGGTGCCGCCCCGGACGGCGCGGACGTCCTCGTCCTCCACCAGGATGGAGTTGCACTTCAGGCCGCCGGCGTAATAGCTGCCCACGGGGGAGCAGATGATGTAGAACAGCACATCGGTGCAGCCATGGAGGGACAGGTCGGCGTTGGTGGCGATCATCACGGGCCGGAAGTACAGGGAGGTGTTGGGCTTGGCGGGCACCCAGTCCTTTTCCACCTTGGCCAGGGCCTCTACCGCCTCCACAAAGTCGGCGTAGGGCAGAACGGGCAGAGCCATACGGGCGGCGGAGTTTTCAAAGCGCTTGCCGTTTTCGTCCACGCGGAACATCTGCACCTTGCCGTCCTCGGTGCGATAGGCCTTCAGACCCTCGAAGATCTCCAGAGCGTAGTTCAGCACGATGGAGGCGGGGCTGAGGCTGATGTCCTGGAAGGGGACGATGCGGGGGTCATACCAGCCCTTGTCCACGTTGTAGTTCATGGCGAACATGTAGTCGGAATAGACGGAGCCGAAGGTGACCTTGTCGATGTCGGGCTTGGCCTTCAGGACCGCGGCCTGTTCAAAACGGATATTCATATTGTTTCCTCCTTGCCTGCAGAACGCAGAAATTAAAATAAAAAGCCTCCGCGCAATCCTGCCAAAACAGGAGAGGCGAAAGCCTAAACTTCCGTGGTACCACTCTCATTGCCGCCAAGGGCGGCCGCTCATTCGTGCGCCCCAAAGGGGGACACGACCCTCTGTAACGGGAGGAACCGGAACCGTATACTGGGGCGAAGGCCCGTTCTGCGGACTGCTCCCGGGTGACTCGGACTGGGGCGCTCCACTGCCTTGCACCGTCCGGCAGCTCTCTTAGGACCGCGGCCAATCCCTTTCCCGATCATCGCATTTGTGCGCGTTACTTCTTATTGCTTCTATTTATACCCTTTCAGCGGGCTAAAGTCAATGGGGATTCTTGATATAAAATTTTTTGGAAGTGCTGTGGATTTTTTACATTTTCGCGGGATGGGGCGGCGGCCCCCGGGAAAAATCCCGGGGACGGAGAGAAAATCTTAACAAAATAGAGATGTTTTCTCCCACTGGACTGCGCTATAATAGGGGCAATTTGCGGGAGACTCCCGCAGACTGCAAGGAGGCCATA
>CAVJLQ010000205.1:0-2657 GCA_963650435.1 Alloprevotella sp.
CTCGCTTCGCTCGACAGCTTCCCCCCTGAGGGGGGAAGCCTGAAATACCGTTCTCAAGCCTTCCCCCCACAGGGGGGAAGGTGGCATCGCCGTAAGGCGATGACGGATGAGGGGGACGTTTACAGGAACAGGCACGTTCTTGCGGCGCGCCGGGTCGTCGCGCCCTACAGGACGCCATGAACAGACCCAACAAGACGGCCATGTTTCCCCACCCCTGTGGATAAAAAACGCCCGGAAAGGAGGCGCCGCCCCATGAATATCAAAACGATGCTCCGCCCGGGGGCGGATGCCGCCCCCCGCGCCCTGCTTCTCCACAGGGTGTGGATGATCTTCGGCATCACGGGGATGGGCTGCTGCGTGGGGCTGGTGTCCCTGCTGGCGGCGGCCTTCTCCTACGGCAAGCTCAACGGCTACGCCATCTTTGCCTCCTACTTCATGCATCCCCTCATCGCCCTGCTGAACCTGTCGGTGTCCGTGGGGCTGATGTGGCTGTTTTACTTCCTGACGGGCCGGGCCTGGGGGGGCTTTCTGGGCAGCTATCTGCCCACCATGGGCCTGACCCTGGTGAACTACTACAAGATCCGCCTGCGCAGCGATCCCCTGCTGGCCGCCGACCTGCGCCTGGCCGCCGAGGCCAAGGGCATCATGGGGGGCTACACCCTGGACTTCACCTGGGTCATCGGGGTGACCCTGCTGTGCTTCATTGCCGGGCTGCTGGGCTCTATTTTCCTGCTGCCCGGCCGGTGGAGGGACCGGGGCGGGCGGCTGTTCGGCCTGATCTCCGCCGCCTGTCTGCTGGCGGTGGCCTTCTGGGGGCAGTACATCAACCCCCGGACTTACGCCGGCACCGCCAACAGCCGCTTTATCAACCCCTGGTCGGACGTGGAGGTCTACGTCTCCAAGGGCTGCCTCTACCCCTTCCTCTACTCCGTGCGGGACATGTTCCCCACCCCGCCGGAGGGCTATGACCGGCAGCAGGCGGCGGCCCTTCTGGGTAAGTATCCCGACGCCGACATCCCGGAGGAGCGGAAGGTCCATGTGGTGGGCGTCATGCTGGAGGCCTTCGCCGACCTGACCGACATCCCCTCTCTGGCCGCCCAGCCCGGGGTGGCGGAGGTCTATGAGCCGTGGCATGAGCTGACGGCCCAGGGGGTGTCCGGCCGCCTGCTGACCAACATCTTCGCCGGGGGCACAGTGGACACGGAGTGGGGCTTCCTCACGGGCTGCTCCCAGCACCAGGAGTTCCGGAAGAACACCGACTCCTACGTCTGGTATCTCCGGCAGCAGGGGTACGACACCCTGTACCACCACCCGGGCTACGGCTGGTTCTATAACCGTCAGAACGTGAACGGCTATCTGGGCTTTGTCCGCCAGTGGTTCACCGAGAACCACTACGGCGCCCTGGTAGATCCGGACAGTGCCATCTTCCATTCCGACGATGTCCTGGTGGACGGTATCCTGGGCGACCTGAACGACCGGTTCACCGAGGGGGACTGGGCCTTCTCCTTCTCCGTGTCCTACCAGAACCACGGGCCTTACGGCGGGGGCGGCTCCTCCGCGGGCTACCTGACGCCGGAGGGCAGCGGCCTGTCCCCGGACAGCTGCGACATCTTCAACAGCTATCTCAAGGGGGTCAGCAGCACCATCGCGGAGATGACCCGCCTGAAGGAGGCCCTGGAGGGGTCGCCGGAGCCGGTGGTGCTGGTGCTCTTCGGCGACCACAAGCCCTGGGGGGGCAACGGCAACTCCGCCTATCAGGAGGCGGGGGCGGACTTCTCCCTCACCACCCTGGACAGCTTTTACCAGTACTACGCCACCCCCTATTTCATCTGGGCCAACCCCGCCGCCCGGGAGAAGCTGGGGGGCGACTGGACGGGAGACGGCGGGGACTTCTCCCCCTGCTTCCTCATGGACAAGGTCTTTGACCTGTGCCAATGGGACGGCCCGGGCTTTATGCAGCTGGGCCGTGAGATGCGGGCGGTCACTCCCCTGCTCCACGTCCGGGGGCTGTACCTGGAGGACGGCGCCCTCACCGACGCTCTCTCCGGGGACGCCGGGGAGTTTTTGAAGAAGTATCTCTGGGTCCAGTATTACCGGGAGCAGGAGATCGTGCCCGGGGCGCAGACAGAAGGATAAAACGAACCCCTCCCCGCTTTGCGGGGAGGGGTTTTCGCGTGGGCGTGGGCGGGCCGATGGCAGGGACACCGTAGGGGCGGATGTCCCCATCCGCCCGGCAAGCCTTCCCCTGGGGGAAGGTGGCATCGCCGAAGGCGATGACGGATGAGGGGAACGGGTGTTATATCAGGGCGGCCCGGTGAGGGCACCGGGCCCTACAGGATCATAACAACGAATCCAATGGGCCCCCAACGTGACCCAGCGCAGCACCCGCAAGGGGCACGCCGCATCCGTAAGGCGGCAAAGCCGCCAACGGCTGCGCTGCGGTCACGTTGGGGAGAGGACGAGCAGCGAAGCGAATGAGTTTCTGCCGTTTCGGCGGAAATGAATGATGCGGAGCTTGCGAGGACGACGTAGGGGCGGCCTGTGGCCGCCCGCGGGCCGCTGGGGACAGCGGCCCCTACAAAAAAGCACGAACGCTGCACGCCGTAGGGGCGGATGTCCCCATCCGCCCGGCGTTCTACCGTTTGCCCCCTCATCAG
>CAVJLQ010000206.1:0-2295 GCA_963650435.1 Alloprevotella sp.
GCATCCTGCAGCCCGCGTCAAAAAGGCAAGTCCCGGCCCTTTACATTTTCTTGACAGGCAATGAAAGGTCCGTCTTCCCTATTCATTTTCCCCGTTTTACGTCGTTTGCGCAAACAGAAAAGCGGCCCGAGGGCCGCTTTTCCACGTTCCTGTTCGGTTTTCCACAGGAAAAAATCAGGGAGCCGGGGCGTCCAGGGAACGGGTGGCATAGGCGTTCAGGTCCAGTCCGGCGGTGTGGCCCGCCAGGTACTCGTAGTACCCCTGACAGCCGATCATGGCCCCGTTGTCTCCGCAGTACTTCAGCTCCGGCAGGAACAGGCGGTCCCCCGTCCGGGCGCAGGCCGCCGTCAGGTCGGCCCGGATGCGGCTGTTGGCCGCCACGCCCCCGGCCACGGCCACCTTGCCGTACTTCTTCATCCGCGCCGCCGCCATCACCCGGGGCACCAGAGACTCGCTCACCGCCCGGCCGAAGCTGGCGGCAAAGTCGGGCAGCACCAGCTGCTCCCCTTTCTGCTGGGCGTTGTGGATCAGGTTCAGGCTGGCGGTCTTCAAGCCCGAGAAGGACATATCCAGATCGTGGCCGGACACATGGGCCCGGGGCAGCTCGTAGCGGCTGTCGTCGCCCCCCTGGGCCAGACGGTCCATGGGGCCGCCGCCGGGGTAGCCGATGCCCAGCACCCGGGCCACCTTATCGAAGCACTCCCCCGCCGCGTCGTCCCGGGTGCCGCCTATGATCTCCATATCCGTATAGGACCTCACGTCCACGATCAGGGTGGTGCCGCCGGAGACGCACAGGCAGACGAAGGGAGGCTCCAGCTCCGGGTGGGTGATGTAGTTGGCGGCGATATGGCCCCGCACATGGTGCACCGGGATCAGGGGCACGTTCAGGGCATAGGCCGCCGATTTGGCAAAGTTCACTCCCACCAGCAGAGCGCCGATCAGCCCGGGGCCATAGGTCACCGCCACGGCGTCGATGTCCCCTTTCCCCAGTCCGGCGTCGGCCAGGGCCTGGTCCGTCAGGGGGGTGATGGCCTCTACATGCTTGCGGGAGGCGATCTCCGGCACCACGCCGCCGTAGATGGTGTGCATCTCGATCTGGGAGTTGACGCAGTTGGACAGCACCGTCCTCCCGTCCCGGACCACCGCCACGGCGGTCTCGTCACAGGAGGACTCCACAGCCAGAATATTCATCCAAATTCCTCCTCCGCTCCCGCCCAGTCCACCCGGTCGGGCATTCCGTCCGAGGGCTTCCAGGGGATGGTGATATATTTGTCATAGAGGGGCCGGGCAAAGCGGCGCTGATAGACCGCCGCGTGCTGCCGGGCGATCTCATCGGGGTCCACCTCTCCCATGGCCCAGTACAGCACCCGGTAGGGCACGCCGAACAGGGTCATATCGTACCCCGCCTCTTTGGCGCCGTTGCGCTGGTAAAAGCCGATGCGCCGCCGGGCCAGGTCGGGGTCGGGGGCAAACTCCGGGATCTCGCTCTCGCCGAAGAGCACATTGCCCCGCTCCGCCTGCACCAGCCCCTGCACCAGCTGGGAGCCCAGCCCGTCGCTGCGCCGGTGGGGGGACACACACAGATAGTCGAACAGGGCCCACCCCGGAGCGTAGTTCCAAACGGTAGCCAGTCCGGCGATGTCCTCCCCGTCCATCAGGCCCCAGGCCCGGTAGCTGCCCTGGCCCAGCATCTGCGCCATGGCCCGGAAGGGCTTCAGCTCGTCCCGGGGGAAGGAGACGGACAGGTCCCGGTCATAGGCCAGCTTCAGCTGTTCCCGGGTGAGAAGTGTCATTTCCATGGTGCTTGAACTCCCTTGTCATGATGATGGCATCCTCTGCGGGGTGCCGGTAGTAGTTTTTCCGGCGGCCCGCCGGTCTAAACCCGTACTTGGTGTACAGGGCGATGGCCGGGGCGTTGGAGGCGCGCACCTCCAGGGTCAGAAAGGCCAGCGCGGACGCGCCGTAGCGGCAGAACACATCCAGCAGGGCGGAGGCCACCCCGTGCTTCCGGGCGTCGGGCTCTACGGCCACATTGTCGATGTAGCCCTCGTCCAGCACCACGTGCAGGCCGGCGTAACCCACCACGCCGCCCTCCTCATCCTCCGCCACCAGAAAGCTGGCCTGGGGGTCGAACAGCGCCTCCTCCAGCATGGTCTCGCTCCAGGGGGCGGAGAAGCACACCCGCTCCAGCCGGGCGATCTGTGGGATATGCTCCCGTGCCATGGGGACTATCTCGTAATACATAACGGTCCTCCTTTGGGGGATCTATGCCTCCCGGCCTGCCGGGGGCTGTTC
>CAVJLQ010000207.1:0-2021 GCA_963650435.1 Alloprevotella sp.
CATCCTGCGGAAAAAGCCGTATGTCCTCTGCTCCGCCGGGGCGCTTCCGGCCTCGGGCGGAACGGTCACTGCCACCGGCCTCAGCTCCAGCCGGCAGCCGTCCTCCGTCTCATAGTCCCCGCGGATGGCAGCAAGTCCCCCTTTGAGCTGCCCGAACTCCACGTGCCAGTCCATAGCGGACACCCGCCCCTCCCGGTCCAGACAGGCGCCAAACTCCTTGGCGCTGCCGCAAAGCTCCTCCGCCAGCTCATAGGCCCGGTGGAAGGGATACTTCTTATGTACCAGTGCGATGCCCGCACAGGCCGCATAGGGCCTTCCGTCTTCCCGGTTGGTCAGCGCGGCCAGCTGCTCCAGGAACACCCTTGCACACTCCAGCCCGATCCTTCCGTCCGTTACAAAGCACACGTCGTCACCGGCCAGGACGATCGGCCGGATGGGCAGCGACGGCGGCTCCGGGGCCAGATCAGAAGCCATCAGGAGCTGGACCGTGCGGCGAAAGGCGGTCTCGAAGTCCTCCTGTATCCCCTCGCTGAACCGGCGCAGACTGGCAGCGCAGCTCTCCCAGTCCCGGTCGCAGCGCTCATACAGCCGGTTTACTCTGCTGCCCATGGCGTTTCCGTCGATGTGGACCACCGCGATAAAGCTGTCCCCCGCCATCTCAAGCTGCGTCAGATAGCTCCACCCCGCCGGCGCTTTGGGAAGGCTGCCGGGGATATCCCTCCGCTCCGCCCCCTCCGCGGGGCGCGGCTGGTGATCCCTGGTGCCGTCCAATGCCTCAACGCCGAAGCTTGTCCGCCGGAAGGAGTTTTGACGAAGGGCCTTTTTCCGCTCCAGCGCGGCGGACAGTGCCGTCAGATTTTCCCCCGGCGTCCCGCTCTCGTCATAGGACAGGGTACGGGCAAAGATCTCCATGCCGTCAAAGCGGCGCAGCGCCGCCTCAGTCACCGCGCGGGTAAAGGCCACCGCCTGCTCCCTGCCGTCAAACTGGAGCACCGTATGACCGCCGCCGGCGTACACCATATTCCTGTCCTCGTCATATAGCTCCCCGGCGCACTCCCGGAAGAACGCGCTGCTGGTCACATACGCGATCTCCTCGGAACGTCTTGCGTTTTCTCTCATCCTTTTTCTGGCGAAAATGTAGTCCTGCTTGCGCGAGACCTCTAAGATCGTCAACGCTCTGTCCAAACGCGTCATCTCCCCTGCCCGTTCCTTCTGATGGCCGCCGGAGGCCCATTCTGTCGAAAATTATATCACAGCCACCGCATTTTTCAACAAGTTTTACCGGTGCCCGCGGAATGTTCCGGCGCCGCCGCACGGTCCGCTCTTTTCGTGCATCCATTCTTTACTCAGAGCTGCCGCGCCTTTTTTCAGGCCCGGAGCAAATTTTCTTCTTCCGCAGACTGCCCGGGCCCGCCTGCAAAGGCGGACCCGGGCAGTCTGCGCCGCCCCACATCGGACAGCGGATAAGATGCGGCCTATGCCCCGTTTTCTTTGATTGGAGCCGTCCCCTCGCACGCCTCCCGCAGCTTCTCCAGCGCCCGCTTTTCGATGCGGGAGACATAGCTCCTGCTGATCCCGCAGCGGGCGGCGATCTCCTTCTGGGTGCGGGGCTCACGGCCGTCCAGCCCGTAGCGCTGCACGATCACCATCCTCTCCCGGTCGTCCAGACATTCATTCACATACTTCCGCACCCGGATACAGGACTCCCTTGTGTCCAGCTGCTCCAGCATGTCGTCGTCCACGGCGATCACGTCCATCAGGGACAGACCGCCGTCCTCCCCCGCCGCCTCCAGCGTATCCGCCAGAGACACCTCCCCCTGCAGCTTCTTCTGCGCCCGGAAGTGCATGAGGATCTCATTTTCGATGCACCGGCTGGCATAGGTCGCCAGCCGCACGTTTTTCTCCGGCTTAAAGGTGGACACCCCCTTGATCAGCCCGATGGTGCCGATCGAGATCAGGTCGTCCTGGTCCCCTGTCTGCGCGTAATACTTCTTGACGATATGGGCGACCAGACGCAGGTT
>CAVJLQ010000207.1:2031-7693 GCA_963650435.1 Alloprevotella sp.
GGTCGTCCTGATCCCCCGTCTGGGCGTAGTACTTTTTCACAATGTGGGCTACAAGGCGCAGATTCCGCTCAATGAGGATATTCCGCGCCTCCATGTCCCCCTTGGCCCACCGCTCCAGATACTCCCGCTCCTCCTCCGGCTTCAGCGGCCGGGGAAAGGAGCCCCCGCCCCCGGACAGGCGCAGGGTGAAAAACAGGCCGTTCAAGATCAGAAAGATCACCGGTGACAGCATAAAAAGCACCTCCCCTGTACCATACTTTTCACCGCCTGTCCCCTATGCCTGGCCCCGTTGAAATTTCCTCTTGACTCTCCCCGTGTGTGAGGGTCTACTATATCCATGAGCTCAAAACCAGTTTTTCAGGAGGTGCCCCCTGTGCTGAAGATCGGAGATTTTTCAAAACTGTCCAGAGTAAGCATCCGCATGCTGCGCCACTACGACGAGATCGGACTCCTAAAGCCCGCCGAGACCGACCCCTTTACCGACTACCGCTATTACAGCGAAGCCCAGCTGCCCACCGTCTGCCGCATCACGGCCCTGCGCGACATGGGCTTCAGTCTGGGCGAGGTGCGCGCGATCCTGCCCATATACCACGACCGCGGACAGCTCGACGCGTACCTCGCGGAACAAGAGAACGTCCTGATGCGGCGGCAGGAGGAGACCGCGCGGCAGCTGCGCCTTCTGGACACAGCCAGAAAACGGCTGAGAAAGGAACACCCTATGCAGTATAATGTGACCATCAAGACACTGCCCCAGCGTTACGCCGCCACCGTCCGCATGACCATCCCCCGCTATGAGGACGAGGGCATGGTCTGGCAGACCCTCTGCCAGGAGACCGACGCCATGCCCCTGACCCCCTCTGACCCCTGCTACTGCTGCGTCGTCTTCCTCGACGGCGAGCACAAGGAGCGCGACGTGCTGATCGAAGCGCAGAAGACCGTCACGGGCAGCTACCCCGACACCGAGCACGTCCGGTTCCGCACGCTCCCGCCCGTCACTTACGCCGGCTGCACCTTCAAGGGCGGCTATGAACAGATCAACGACGTGGTGGAGGCCCTGACCGCCTGGATCGACGCCAACGGCTACACCTACGACGGCCCCATGTTCGACATTTACCACGTCAGCCCCCACGAGACCGCCGACCCGGCGCAGTTCGTCACCGAGGTCTGCTTCCCCGTCAGGGAGAAATGACCCGTACGCAGTCCCCACCAGCGGACACATCCAAATGAAGGCCCCCGGCGCCGCTCATGCGGCGCCGGGGGCCTTTTATCTGATCTGTTACACCTTATAGCATCCGCCGCCCACGAACTCCCGCATGAGGGAGGTCTTGGGCACGTCGTCGGAGGGCAGGGGCAGGAAGTAGTCCAGGAACTTCAGCAGGCGCTTGGCCTCTACATACTCCGCGCTGTCCCGGGGCACGCCGAACAGCAGGGGCTGGATATAGGTCTTCAGCAGGGCGGTCTCGTAGATCAGGGCGGAGTTGAACACCGCGTCGGCGCTGTCCTGATAGGGGAAGATGTTCTCCTCCTCCCCCCGGCGGACGGAGGGCCACATTTTGATGGTGGCCTGGGCGCCGTAGCCCCGGGTGCGGGCGTCCCGCTCGATGCGGCGGAGGAGCCGGGCATCGGTGGTGGGGATGCGGTTGTGGTCGTCGATGTTCAGGGTGGTCAGGCAGCTGATGTAGATCTTGTACTTGCTCTCCTTGGGCAGGGAGTGGGAGAACTGGTCGTTCAGGCAGTGGATGCCCTCGATCACCAGCACGTCCCCGGGGCCCAGGGTCAGCTTGTCGCCGTTGTACTCCCGGACGCCCTTCTTGAAGTTGTAGGTGGGCATATCCACCGTTTCGCCCTTCAGCAGGCGGCTCATGTCGCTGTTGAACTGCTCCACGTCCATGGCCCCCAGGCCTTCGAAATCGTACTGGCCGTTGGCGTCCTTGGGGGTGTCCTCCCGGTTGCGGAAGTAGTTGTCCGTGGCGATGGGGTGGGGCCGCAGGCCGCAGGCGATGAGCTGGGTGGACAGGCGGTGGGAGAAGGTGGTCTTGCCGGAGGAGGAGGGCCCGGCGATCATTACGAAGCGGACGTCCTTCCGGCTGGCGATCTCCTCGGCAATGTCGCCGATCCGCTTTTCCATCAGGGCCTCGTGGGCCAGGATCATCTGGGTGGACTGGCCGTTGGCGATGATGTCGTCCATCTCCCCCACGTTGGATACATACATGGCCGCGGAGCGGTCCTCGTCGTCGTGCATGGCCTGGAACACCTTGATCGAGGGCTCAAAGCGGCCCAGCTGCTCCGGCTCCTCCTGGGCGGGCAGACGGAGGACAAAGCCGTCCTCAAAGGGCTCCAGCGCGAACCACTTGAGGTAGCCTGTGTGGGGCACCATATAGCCATAGAAGTAGTCCGTAAAGCCGTCCAGAGTATACAGGTTGACCCGGGAGCTGACCCGGTATTTCAGGATCCTCGCCTTGTCCTCCATGCCGTTGGCGGAGAAGAAGGCCCTGGCGTCCTCGATGTCCACAGGCTTTTTCTCGATGGGCAGGGCCTGGGCGGACAGCTGGCGCATCCGCTCCTCCACCCGGGCCAGCAGGGCGGCATCCAGGGCAAAGTCCCCCCGCGCCCGGCAGAACAGGGCATTGCTCAGCGAGAACTCCACCCGGACGTTCTTCACCTTGTCCCGGCCCACCGTGTCGTAAAAGGCCTTCAGCATCAGCAGGATGGCGCTGCGCTCATAGGTCTGGCGGCCAGGCTTGTCCGCGGCGGTCACCATGGTCAGGGTGCAGTCCCGCTGGATGGTCTTATACAGCTCCCGCAGCTTGCCGTCCCTGTTCACCAGCAGGATGTCGTGGGCATGATCTCCCTGCACCTCGTCGGCCACCGCCTGATAGGGCGTGCCCGCGGGGTACAGGCGCTCTTTTCCGTCTACGGTCACACGAAACATGTTTTTGTTCTCCATGCTGTTCTCCTTTAAGTCGGTCTGCATCCGCTGCTGCGGAGCACATAAAAATGAAGGCAGTATGTTTATTATACGGGAAAACCACGCCGGACTCAATGGGTGATCGGCAATTTCTGCCCACATTTTCCGACATGGGGCCCCACTTTCCGTTTTTCTTTGACTGTATCCCTCCCCTGTGGTATACTTTGGCTATCTGTGCGGTGCGGGCCCGCTTCCGCGCACCGCTGTATTCCAAGGAGGCACGCTATGAGCCAGTACACCATCGATACCAACTGCGTCCAGGGGGGCTACACCCCCGGCAATGGCCAGCCCCGCCAGATCCCCATCATCCAGTCCACCACCTTTAAGTACAGCACCAGCGAGGATATGGGCAAGCTCTTCGACCTGGAGGCCAGCGGCTATTTCTATACCCGCCTGCAGAACCCCACCAACGACATGGTGGCGGCCAAGATCTGCGCCCTGGAGGGGGGCACCGCCGCTATGCTCACCTCCTCCGGCCAGGCGGCCAACTTCTACGCCGTGTTCAACATCGCCAACTGCGGCGACCACGTGGTGGCCAGCAGCAGCATCTACGGCGGCACCTATAACCTGTTCGCCGTGACCATGAAGAAGATGGGGGTGGAGTTCACCTTCGTCTCCCCCGACTGCACGGAGGAGGAGCTGGCGGCCGCCTTCCGCCCCAACACCAAGGCCGTGTTCGGCGAGACCATCGCCAACCCCGCCCTGACCGTGCTGGACCTCGAGAAGTTCGCCCGCGCCGCCCATAGCCACGGCGTGCCTCTGATCGTGGACAACACCTTCGCCACCCCCATCAACTGCCGCCCCTTTGAGTGGGGGGCCGACATCGTCACCCACTCCACCACCAAGTATATGGACGGCCACGGCGCCGCCGTGGGCGGCTGCATCGTGGACAGCGGCAAGTTCGACTGGATGGCCCACGCGGACAAGTTCCCCGGCCTGACCACCCCCGACGACAGCTACCACGGCATCACCTACGCCCAGCGCTTCGGCCAGGAGGGGGCCTTCATCACCAAGGCCACCGCCCAGCTCATGCGGGATTTCGGCTCCATCCAGTCCCCCCAGAACGCCTTCTATCTGAACCTGGGGCTGGAGAGCCTTCACGTCCGGATGCCCCGGCACTGCGAGAACGCCCTGGCCGTGGCCCAGTACCTGAACGGCCACCCCAAGATCGCCTGGGTGTCCTACCCCGGCCTGGAGGGGGACAAGTACTACGAGACCGCTAAGAAATATATGCCCAGCGGCACCTGCGGCGTGGTGTCCTTCGGCGTGAAGGGCGGCCGCACCGCCGCCGAGGTGTTTATGAAGCACCTGAAGCTGGCCGCCATCGAGACCCATGTGGCCGACGCCCGCACCTGCTGTCTGCACCCCGCCTCCTCCACCCACCGGCAGATGACCGATGCCGAGCTGGCCGCCGCCGGGGTATCCCCCGACCAGGTGCGCCTGTCCTGCGGACTGGAGGACAAGGCCGACCTGATCGCCGACCTGGAGCAGGCCCTGGCCCAGGTGTAAAAGCCGCGCACACAGAAAGGAGAGCCTACTATGACAAAGCAAGCCGTTCTTTTGTATAACTGCTCCGGCCCCCAGTGGACCAAGCTGCACCAGATGATGATGATGCTCCGCTTCCGCATCCGGGTGATCCGGCCGGAGCAGTACCGTCTGCCCCTGGAGCAGCTGGCCCAGGGCCAGGGCGAGCCCGCCGCGGACAACGTGCCCGAGGCTTTCCCCGAGTCCATGATGGTGTTCTGCGGCGTGGGCCAGGCCCAGCTGGAGGCCATTCTCAACGCCATCCGCCTGTCCAAGCTGCCCCCCATCCCCCTGAAGGCGGTGCTGACCGACAGCAACCGTGAGTGGGACTCCGTCCAGCTGCACGAGGAGCTGCTGAAGGAGAAAGAGGCCATCGCCCAGCAGGCCGAGGCAAAAAAGGCCGGGGACGGGGAGAACTGACCTGATTTTCCGGCGGGGGCGGTCAAGGTAATAGTTGACAAACCCCCGCCGGGACAGTATAATAATCAAGCGGTTCTTTCCAGGACCGTCAGGATGCGGCTGTGCTGGAATTGGTAGACTGGCAAGCTTGAGGTGCTTGTGTCCTCTGGGCGTACGGGTTCGAGTCCCGTCAGCCGCACCACGTCGGAGCAAAGTCCGCTTTGCTCCGACGTTTTTTATTCCTACAAAACAAAAAACGTCATCCGCCCGCTCCCTGTGGTCGCTCCACCCTTCGGTATTTCAATGCTCGGTGGCTGCAAAGCCACCCGGGCATTTATGCGCGCAGGCAAAGAAAAAGCACCGCCCCGCGGTGCTTTTTCTTTATGGGTGCGTTTCAGATCTTCTCAGATCAGCCAGCTCAGTAGCTGCCCAGGTCGGCGGACTTGTCGCCCTCCACAGAGGTGCCGAACACATAGTCGTTGCCGGGCAGGATGGCGTTCAGGATCACGCCGGCCAGGGCGGCGATGGCCAGGCCGGACAGGGTGACCGCGGCGCTGCCCACGTTGAAGGTGATGCCGCCCACAGAGCTGAAGCCCAGGCCGGAGACGAACATCACAGCGGCGATGATCAGGTTGCGGGACTTGGTCAGGTCCACCTGGTTCTCCACGATGTTGCGCACGCCCACCGCGGAGATCATGCCGTACAGGATGAAGGACACGCCGCCCACGATGGCGGTGGGGATGGAGTTGACCAGGGCGTCGAACTTGGGGG
>CAVJLQ010000208.1:0-2706 GCA_963650435.1 Alloprevotella sp.
GACCAAGCTGGACGGCGACGCCCGCGGCGGCGCGGCATTGTCCATCAAGGCCGTCACCGGCAAGCCCATCAAATTCGTGGGCATGGGCGAAAAGCTGGATCAGATCGAGATATTCCATCCCGACCGCATGGCCAGCCGGATCCTGGGCATGGGCGACGTGCTCTCCCTCATCGAAAAGGCAGAGCAGAGCTTCGACCAGAAGAAGGCCCAGGAGCTGCAGGAGAAGCTGAAGAAAAACCGCTTCACCCTGTCCGACTACTACGACCAGCTGATGCAGCTGAAAAAGATGGGCTCCATCACTGAGATCGCCGCTATGCTGCCCGGCGTGAAGGCCTCTGACCTGGAGGGGGCCCAGCTGGACACCAAACAGTTCACCCGCATGGAGGCCATCATCCAGTCCATGACCCCCGCCGAGCGGGAGGATCCCAAGCTGCTGAACTCCAGCCGGAAAAAGCGCATCGCCGCCGGCTCCGGCACCCAGGTGGTGGATGTGAACCGCCTGCTGAAGCAGTTCGAGATGATCCAGACCATGACGAAGCAGCTCACCGGCCGCAAAATGCCTAAGCATATGCGCCGCATGATGGGCAAGGGGGGCAAGGGCTTCCCCGGCATGGGCGGTATGGGCGGCGGCTTCCCCGGCATGCCCTTCTGAACCGTTGGCAAGGCACCCCGTGTGCTTTCCATATAGAACTTATCAATTTATGGAGGTGAATATAAATGGTCAAAATCAGACTGCGCCGCATGGGCGCCAAGAAGGCTCCCTTCTATCGCATCGTGGTGGCTGACTCCCGTTATCCCCGCGACGGCCGTTTCATCGAGGAGATCGGCACTTACAACCCCCTGACCAATCCCGCCGAGATCAAGGTGGATTCCGACCGCGCTCAGGCCTGGATCAAGACCGGTGCTCAGCCCACCGAGACTGTCCGCGCCCTGCTGAAGAAGGCCGGCGCCATCTAATGGTGGAGGTTCGACACGGAATGAAAGAACTTCTGACCTATGTGGCCCGGAATCTGGTCGAGCACCCCGATCAGGTCACCGTCACTGAGACGGTGGAGGACGGGGAGACGGTTCTGGAGCTGCGGGTCGCCCCCGAGGACATGGGCAAGGTGATCGGCCGCCAGGGCCGCATCGCCAAGGAGATCCGCACACTGATCCGCTCCGTGGCTCAGCGCACCGGACAGCGTGTCTGCGTGGAGATCGTAGACTGACCCAAGGCGAGGGGGTTTCCCCCTCGCCTTTCCCGTAATTTATTTCTCCCGCCCGCGGGCGGTTCGACTGTCTTTTTCCGGAGGTCTTCCTATGAAAGAGCAATATTTAGAGGTCGGCAAGGTGGTTGCCACCCACGGCGTGATGGGCGAGGTGCGGGTGCAGCCCTGGGCGGACTCCCCCCAGTTCCTGTGCCAGTTCAAGACCCTGTATGTGGACAAGGCCCACGTCCCCTATAAGGTAGAGCGTGCCCGCCCCCACAAGAACATGGCCATCATCAAGTTCGAGCAGGTGTACGACGTGCCCTCCGCCCTGGCCATGCGCAACGCCGTGCTGTATATCGACCGGGACGACGTCCAGCTGCCCGAGGGGGCCTTCTTCCTGGCCGACGTGATCGGCATCGAGGTGCGGGACGCCGCCAGCGGCGCGGTGCTGGGCCATGTGGCCGACGTGCTCACCCTGCCGGCCAACAACGTGTATGTGGTGCGGGGCGGCCCCCGGGAGCTGATGATCCCGGCAGTGGACGAGTTCGTGCCCAAGGTGGACGTGGACGCCGGCTATATGCTGGTGAACATGGTGGACGGACTATAAAATAAAAGAAGCCCCGGCGCCGCAGGCGCCGGGGCTTCTTTTATTCCTGTTCCAAAAGGACCTGAGGGTCCGGGAGCTGGGAAAGGACGGTACACACCACATTGGAGCTCACCGGCTCCTCCATGGCCAGGATGCCGGACATGAGCCGATACAGGGGCCGGTAGCACCGGGCGTACTGTTGGGCCAGCTCCCGCCCCTCCTGCGTCAGATGCACCGCGCCGTAGGGCTTTTTCTCCGCCAGACCCAGCTGGCACAGAGAGGACACCATGGCGTGGACGCTGGGCTTGCTCACCTGAAGGCGGGCGGCCAGATCCACGCAGCGCACGCCGCCGTCCTTGCCCTGCAGCTCCAGCAGGGTGAGCAGATACCGGATGTTGGCCCCGGTCATCGCCCTCTCCTTTTCGGCCATGCTCTCCTCTCCTTTCCCCGGCAGTTTTTGAAAACCGGGAGACGCGCTGCCGCGCGCCTCCCGGTCCTTCATGCTCTGTTACTTCCTGTTGTGACAGGTGCCGCCCATCGCGCAGTGGGCGCAGTTGGCTCCGCAGGAGGACTTGCCCTGCTTCTTATCTCTCACCATGCTTCTGATGATCGCGATCACGACCAGCAGGAGAACTGCGCTGATCACGATGGTGCTCAGATTTTCTTGAAGCCACGAAAGCATAACATTCACTCCTTTGGTCGGGGGAACAGACCGGTCAGCTTACTTGGTGACCAGCTTGTTGGCCTCCTTATAGGGCTTGAACAGCATATACAGCATGCCGATCAGCACCACGATGGCGGCCACAAGGCCCACGATGCTCATGCTGCCGGTGGCGGCATTGCCGAACTGGTTGACCATCAGGGCGATCAGGTAGGCAAAGCCGCACTGATAGCCGATGGCGAACCAGGTCCACTTGGCGTTGTTCATCT
>CAVJLQ010000209.1:0-6221 GCA_963650435.1 Alloprevotella sp.
GGCCGTCAGCCCCTCGCTGCGGTCCATGCGCATGTCCAGGGGGGCGTCCGCCATGTAGGAGAAGCCCCGGGAGCCGTCGTCCAGCTGGGGCGAGGACACCCCCAGGTCGAACAGCATGCCGTCCACTCCGGGCAGCCCCAGGTCGGCCACGATCTGGCCCACCTGGTCGAAATTGCTGTGCACCAGGGTGACCCGGTCCATCCAGTCGGCCAGCCGGTCCTTGGCCGCCTCCAGGGCGGCGTCGTCCCGGTCTACGCAGATCAGCCGGCCCGTGGTCAGTCGCTTCGCGATCTCCCGGCTGTGCCCGGCCCGGCCCAGGGTGCCGTCCAGATAGACCCCGTCGGGGCGGATGTTCAGGCTTTCAATGCACTCGTCCAACAGGACGGGCCGGTGGGTAAATTCCTGTCCCATGTCAGAACCCCAGCTCGGCCATACAGGCGGCCATCTTCTCCGGGGTCATCTCTTCCTCTTCCTCGGCGGCCCACTTCTCCGCGGCCCAGATCTCGGCCCGGTCATGGACGCCGATGATGACCACGTCCTTCTCGATCCCCGCGTACTTTTTCAGCTTCTGGGGAACGACGATGCGGCCCTGGCTGTCCAGCTCGCACTTGGCGGCGTTAGCGAACAGGGAGCGCATCTTCTTGGACTGGCTCATGGGCAGGGAGGCGAATTTCTCTGTAAAGCGGTCCCAGGTGCTCTGGGGATAGACGGCCAGACAGGCGTCCACGCCCATAGCCAGGTAGAAGGTGCTGCCCAGCTCGTCCCGCAGCTTGGAGGGGATGGCAAGACGGCCCTTGGCGTCGATGTTATGCTCATAAGTGCCGGTCATCCTCTCACTCCCCACTTTGCAGTATTTTGATGGGATTTTACTCCACTTTGCCCCACCCTGGCTTTCAGTATAATTTGTGTTGACATAAAATGCAAGGGTTTTTTCAAAAAAGCGCGTAAAAAAAAAGCGCCGATTTCCTACAAAATCAGCGCTTTTTTCTGGTCATCTTTTCCTTTTTTCGGTTTACGGAATGACCGCAGCCTCAGCCGTCCCGCATCTTGTGTTCATGCTTTCTTTCTGTTCAAGATATTGTGTTTATTCCTCCAGCTTGGAGACCTCAGCCGCAAAGCGGGAATCCATGGCGTTGTCCTCCGCCGCCTGGGCCGCATAGCTCTTCACCGCGGCGGTGCTCTTGTTCACCGGGGTGATAGTGCCGGCCCCGGCCACGCAGCCGCCGGGGCAGCCCATACCCTCCAGCAGATAGCCCTTATACTTGCCCGCCTTGGCCATGGCCAGCATCTTCTTGCACTCCCGCAGGCCGTCGGCGTACTGCACGGGCACCTCCCGCTCCGGGTCGATGGTCTTGGCGGCCTTGACCACTGCCTGGGCCACGCCGCCGGTGACGGCAAAGCCCCGGCCCGCCCCAGTGGCCCACTGGAAGTCCTTCTCCGGGTCGGCAGGCATCTGGCTCAGGTCCACGCCGGCGGCGTCGAACACGCCCTGCATCTCCTCAAAGGTCAGCACGAAGTCCACATCGCTGCGGATGGTGCGGCGGGACGCCTCCAGCTTTTTCGCGGCGCAGGGCCCGATGAACACCACCCGGGCGTCGGGGATCTGCCGTTTGATCAGCCGGGCGGTGAGCACCATGGGGGTCAGGGCCATGGAGATGTTCTCGGTGAACTGGGGGAACAGCTTTTTGGCCATCACTGCCCAGGCGGGGCAGCAGGAGGTAGCCAGAAAGTCCAGCTCCTCCGGCACCTTCTCCAGGTAGTCCTTGGCCTCTTCGATGGTACACAGGTCGGCGCCGGTGGCTACCTCCCATACCCCGGAGAAGCCCACCCGGCGCATCCCCTCCCGCACCTGAGAGGGGGTGACCTTGTCCCCGAACTGGGTCACAAAGGCGGGGGCCACGGCGGCCACTACCTTGTCCCCCCGCTTGATGGCCCGGATCATCTGGAAGATCTGGCTCTTGTCAGCGATGGCGCCGAAGGGGCAGTTCACCAGGCACATACCGCAGGACACGCACTTGTCGTAGTCGATCTTGGCCCGGCCCAGGGCGTCGGAGCCGATGGCGTCCATACCGCAGGCCTCGGCGCAGGGGCGCTCAAACTTGATGATGGCGTTATAGGGACACTCCCCCACACACCGGCCGCACTTGACGCACTTATCCTGGTCGATGACGCTCTTCCCCTGGACGATGCGGATGGCGTCCTTGGGGCAGACCTCCTGACAGGGGTGGGCCAGGCAGCCCTGGCACATGTTGCTCACCCGCACCTGCTTGGGGGGGCAGGCGTTGCAGGCAAAGGAGATCACGTTGATCAGCGGCGGCTCGTAGTATTTCTCCGCGATGGCGCTCTCCTCCAGCCGGGCCTCCGTGGGGGTATATACGCTCAGATCCCGCACCGGCAGCCCCATGGCCAGGCGCAGGCGCTCGCTGACCACGGCCCGCTCCAGAATGATGTTCTGGCGGTAGTGGGCGGTCTCTCCGGGCACGATCTTGTGCGGCAGCTGGCGGATCTTCTCCTTATAGTCTCCGCCTTCAAAGGCCATGCGGGCGATCTCAGTAAATACCTGCCGGCGGATGTCGTCCACCGCAGTATGGGTACCTCTCATGACAGATCCTCTCCTTCTCCTCCGGGCGCTGCCCTCCCCGCCTGACCCGGCGGGCGGCACGCCCCTTCCTTGCTCATCTTTGACCGGCCACATTGTACCACTGCGCGTCATTTTTTGCAAGATATGATTCAATTCTTTTGTTGATTTATATGTTTCTTTTTATTTTGCACGAAAAATTTCTTTTTATTCCCTTTTCTTTCGCCATTTTTTGTGCTATGCTCCTTACAGGACCGCCCTGCGGCGGTACGATCAACAGGTGGGAGGCTGCGCGATGGCACGATTGGATTGGGAACAGCTGGAGCAGGCCTGCCGCTCCTGCCAGCGCTGCGCCCTGGCGGACGGCCGGCACAATGTGGTCTTCGGTGTGGGCCCCCGGGACGCGGAGGTCATGTGCATCGGCGAGGGCCCCGGTGAGAACGAGGACCTGCAGGGGGAGCCCTTTGTGGGCCGGGGCGGCAAGCTGCTGGACGACATGCTGGAGCTCATCGACCTGGACCGGAGCCGGAACGTGTACATCGCCAACATCGTCAAGTGCCGCCCGCCCCAAAACCGGGACCCCCTGAACACAGAGCAGGACGCCTGCATCGGCTACCTGCGCAACCAGGTGGCCCTGATCCGCCCCAAGATCATCGTCTGTCTGGGCCGGGTGGCCGCCATGCGGCTGATCCGGGAGGACTTTAAGATCAGCCGGGAGCACGGCCAGTGGGTGGAACGCTCCGGCGTTTGGATGACCGCCCTGTACCACCCCGCCGCCATCCTGCGGGACCCCTCCAAGCGCCCAGTCACCTTTGACGATCTGAAGAGCCTGCAGGAGAAGATCCGGCAGGTGTGCAGCAGGACCTATTAAAAGGTCCCCCGCAGCGCCGCTGCGGGGGACCTTTATTCTCTCTTTTATCCTCTGCCCCGGGTCTCCCGCTCGAACTTCTCCCGATAGGCATTCTGCAGCAGGTGCAGGCGCTGGGGGTCCTTTCCGCCCACGGGGATGCCGTCGATGGACTCCGCCGCCATGAGCATAGCGCTGCTGCTGGAGACGATGATCTCGTCAGCGTTCATCAGCTCCACCATGGAGTAGGGCTCCTCCGCCACGGGGATGCCGTGTTCTCTGCACAGTGCGATCAGGTGCTTCCGGGTGATGCCGGGCAGGATCAGCTCGTCCGCCGGCGCGGTGTACAGCACGCCGTCCTTCAGCATAGAGATGTTGCTGTGGGCGCACTCGGTGACCCGGCTGCCCCGGTGGAGCACCGCCTCGTCGCAGCCCCGCTCCACCGCCCGCTGGTTGGCCAGCACGCTGGGGATCAGGTTCAGGGTCTTGATGTTACACAGCTTGAAGCGGATGTCCTCCATGGAGATCAGCTTATACCGCTTGTTCATGTCCTTCATGGTGATGGGCTTGGCGTAGATCATCAGAGAGGGCTGCACCTCCGCCCCGGGGAAGGGGTGGCTGCGGGGACAGACGCCCCGGGAGATCTGCCAGTACAGGAACAGGCAGGGGGCCTCCTCCGCCGCGTCCAGCACCTTCTGCAGCTCCGCCTTTACCTGCTCCCGCTCCATCCGGAAGGGGATCTCCATCAGGCGCAGGCTGTTGTACATCCGGTCCAGATGGTCGTCCAGGGCAAAGGGCACACGGTCTACGGCGCAGGTGGCCTCATAGATCCCGTCGCCGAAGTACAGGGCGCGGTCCCCCATGGGCACCTTCATCTCCTCCAGCGGGCCCATCTCGCCGTTGTAATAGCCTACCTCTTTCCACATATCATCCGTTCCCTCCGTTCTTCATTTTTCGGGTCTGCCATTTGTCCAGCAGCTTTTCCCCGCACCAGGCGCAGCCGCAGCCGATGAGGGAGCCCGCCAGTACATCCGTAGGGTAGTGCACCCCCACATACAGCCGGGACAGGGCCATGCACACCGCCAGCGCCACGGCCAGCCTCCCTGCCCACCTCCAGGGCAGCTGCCGCCGCCAGCTGACGGCGGCGGCAAAGGCGGCGCAGGAGTGCCCAGAGGGGAAGGAGTTGGGGTCGTGCTCCGCCACCAGGGCCGCCAGCCCGGGCACATCCAGCCAGGGCCTTGGCCGGGAGATCAGGGGCTTGATGGTCACGTTGGTCACCAGCAGGCCCAGGGCCATGGCAAGAAGGGCCGCCAGCCCCGCCCTGCGGGTGGGCTTCCACAGCAGCATGGCCAGAGACAGCACGATCCACAGCAGGCCCGCGTTGCCCAGCTGCGTATATCCGCCGATCAGGCCGTCCAGCGGCCCCCGCAGGTCCTCCTGGATCCACAGCAGCACCGGCCCCTCCAGCCCGGCAAATAATTCCGCCACAGGAAGCACCTCCTCCGTCTTGACCCCCCTGTCTGTCGGGGGTATAATCTTTGTACGGGGCATTATACACCCCCTTCCCTGTCCCCGCAAGGGCTTTTTGCCGCCCCAGGAGGTATCCCTTTGAACCAGATCCTTTGCCTTTCCGACCGGCCCTGGAGCTCCAGTCCCGGCCGCGCCCAGCAGCTCATGTCCCGTCTGAAGGAGACGGAGATCCTATACTTTTCCCCCGATAGTGCCGCCCGCCCCCAGCGGGTGCGCTCCAATATCACGGTCTGTGGGCTGCCGGCCCTGCCCGCTGTGCCTCGGCTGACGGAGCTGGCCCTCCACCGCCGGGGGCGTCTGGCTGCCCGGACGGCGGCCAGGCTGCGCTTTGACGCCCCTCTGCTGTGGGCCACCCACCCCATGCACGCCCTGCTGCTGGACCATATCCCCCACGCGGGGCTGGTCTACGACTGCTCCCGTGACTGGGAGGGCCTGCCCCCGCGGTGGGAGAGCAGTCTGGCCCGGGCGGCGGATGTGGTGTTCGCCGCCTCGCCGGAGCTGGCCGACCGCCTGTCCCCCTGCTCGGACAACATCGCTCTGCTGCCCAACGGGGTGACCTACCCCCTGTTCTCCGGCAGGGACCGCCCCGCCGTTCCCTCCCCTCTGGGGCGGAGCGGCGGCCCGGTGGTCGCCTTCGCCGGCGCGCTGACGGAGGACCTAGATCTGGCTCCCGTTTTATACGCCGCCCGGCAGGAGCCGGGCTGGACCTTCCTCCTGCTGGGGGCCGACGAGGGCGCCCCCCTGCTGCCCCGGCTGGAGCAGCTGCCCAACGTGAAGCGGGCCGGGCCGGTGCCCCTGACGGAGGTGCCCGACTATCTGGCCCCCTGCCAGGTGCTGGCGGAGCCGCTGCATCTGGATCAGGCATACAGCGGCGTGACCTCCACCCGGATGTACGAGTATCTGGCCACGGGCAAGCCCATCGTCTCCGTCCTGCCCCCGGACGGGGTGGAGCCCTTCCCCGACGTGGTGTATGCCGCCCACAGTCCGGAGGAGTTCCTGGCGCTCTGCCGCCGGGCCATGGAGGAGGCCCCGGACTTCGTCCGCGCACGGCGCATGGAGCACGCCCGCCAGGCCGCCTGGTCGGGTCGTGCCGACACCGTCAGCCGCATCCTGCGCACGGCAGGTCTCCTATAAAAAAGGCTCCCCGCGCCGCCTGACGGCGGCGCGGGGAGCTTCAGCTTGTCGAAAAAGCCTTTTCGTCAAGCTGAAGAAGATCAAAAACGAAAGACACCCTTCCTGGGTTTCTTTCGTAACTATCTTCCTTCC
>CAVJLQ010000210.1:0-82 GCA_963650435.1 Alloprevotella sp.
ATCAGGTGCTTGAACTTCTCGTCCTCCGGGTTGACGGCCACGCCGGTGTCGCCCAGCATGGTCTCCGGCCGGGTGGTGGCCA
>CAVJLQ010000210.1:164-11967 GCA_963650435.1 Alloprevotella sp.
CCGTCGGACAGGGGATAGCGGATATACCACAGGCTGCCGGGCTTGTCCACATACTCCACCTCGGCGTCGCTCAGGGCGGTGACGCAGTGGGGGCACCAGTTGATGATCCGGCTGCCCTTGTAGATCAGGCCCTTCTCATACAGGTTGCAGAAGGTCTCCCGCACGGCCTTGGAGCAGCCCTCGTCCATGGTGAAGCGGGCGCGGCTCCAGTCGCAGCTGGCGCCCATCTTCTTCTGCTGCTCCACGATGCGGTCGCCGTATTTGTTCTTCCAGTCCCACACCCGGTCCAGGAACTTGTCCCGGCCCAGGTCGTACCGGGTCAGCCCCTCGTTCACCCGCAGGTTCTCCTCCACCTTGATCTGGGTGGCGATGCCGGCGTGGTCGGTGCCGGGCACCCACAGGGCGGCGTAGCCCTGCATCCGCTTGAAGCGGATCAGGATGTCCTGCAGGGTGCAGTCCATGGCGTGGCCCATGTGCAGCTGGCCGGTGACGTTAGGGGGCGGCATGACGATGGTGAAGGGCTTCTTCTTGGGGTCGCGCTCGGCCTTGAAGCAGCCGGCATTCTCCCACTGCTGATAGACCCGGGATTCCACCTCCCGGGGCTCGTAGACCTTGGGCAGTTCTTTGTTCATGTTGATCCTCCTATATTTTGAATGAAAGATTCTGATCGGGCTTGTTTTGTGTGCTCCGTATGGGGAGCGGGAGGTCACCGCACGTTCAGCACCAGCTTGTTGGTCTTTTCCTGAATGAAGCGGCGGAACTCGGCGGGGTCGCCGGTGACGAAGCAGTCGTCGGGCAGGATGATGCTGTGGCGCTGATCCAGCAGCAGGAAGAAGCGGCCCTGATAGCGGCAGGCGGCGAAGATCTTATCGTAGGAAAACCGGCTGGAGCCGAGGGCGGAGGTGGTGAGGAAGGCGTCGTCCTGAAACTGGATGGTGGTCGGGCCGCTGTCCTGCCCGTTCCGGGTGAGGGCCCAGCCCATAAAGCGGTCGCCCCACAGCCTTGTGACGCAGGACACCAGCAGGGCCACCAGGCCCACGCCGAAGCCGAGGAAAGCCAGCAGGCCGGTGTTGTTCAGGACGATGACCGCAAAGGCGCTGGGGATCATAAGGGCAAGGCCCAGGAAAAACAGGGCGGTCTCCCTGCGGTCCTTCGGCAATTTCTGGCCGCAGACATCCGCCAGATGGTACAGGGCGACCATATCCTCCTTCCGGTCGCCGTGGTCGAAGCGGACGACAAAGTGGTCCACAGGCATCCTCCTCTCCAGTGTATCGTGCCCGGGATATGGGCGGAGAAAACCTTACCGCAGAGTCTGGATGGGCGTTCCGGTCTTTTCTGTGAGAAAGGCCCGGAACTCCTCCAGGGTCCCGCCGGTGAGGCTGCGCTTGTCAAAGAGCTGGCCGTGGCGCTTGCCCAGGAAGAGCACGAAGTAGTCCGGCGTCTCGCAGATGCACTGAACGGCGTCGTAGTGGAACTCCGAGGTGGCCGCTTCGGTGGTGGTCTCATAGCCCTCCGGGCCAAAGACGCTCACCGCGTGCTCCGTGCCGGGCAGCAGGTTCCGCTGAGAGACCCGGGCGTTGAGCTGATCCTCCCGGCACAGGACGACAAGAAGGAGCAGGATGACCGCAGCGGTGAAGGTGTTGGGGAGCGACCACGGCTCCTGGTTTTTCAGGGAGAGGGCGATCATCAGGATGCCTAGGGCCACGACGCACCAGCCGAAGATGTGGGTGCGGCGGCTGTGTTTTTTCCGGACGGACAGCCGCAGGGCCCGGCACAGGACGGTCAGGGCCTTTCGGTCATAGTCTGTTTCAAAACGAAATTCCATGGTTTTCCTCCGATCTGTGATGCCTGCCGGGCTTTTGAGGGCGTTCCCGCCCCTGCCGGGGCGGGAGACGCGGCAGGGATGAAAAAACGCCCCGAGCCATATGGCTCAGGGCGAAAAGCTCCGCGGTACCACCTGAATTTCCCCGAAGGGACACTCGATGCTCTGTAACGGGAGGGCCCGCCGGGGCTTACTGCTGCGTTCAGCGCCGGAGCACGGAAGCCACCTTCGCCGCCCCCATCGCAGAGCTTGCACCGGCCGCTCTGTCTCTTCTCCCCGGGGAACGGGTACTCCTCTTCCGTATCGCTTTTGACTGGCAGTTATTATATGCGGAGATCGGGAAAAAGTCAAGGGCGGCGGGGAGATCTGCCACGATCTATGCATCTGTCGTTCCGAGCCAGTGCCTACACTGGCGTGGGGATCCGTATCCCCGGACATGGGGAACGGACTGCAGCACCGGGTGACATCGGTCACGGGTCCGCAATGACGATGCGGGAATATAGGATCGAAGGGGGCTTATTTCAAAAAGGTCTGGTAGTCCACATAGTTGTCCCACAGCAGCTTTGGGGTGTCCAGACCGTAGGGGCAGCGGGAGGAGCACTGTCCGCAGTGCAGGCACTGGCGGATGCGCTCCATCTTCTCCTGCCACTGGGGGGACAGCCAGCCCTGGGTGGGGGCCCGGCGCAGCATCAGGGACATGCGGGCGCAGTTGTTGATCTCGATGCCCATGGGACAGGGCATACAGTAGCCGCAGCCCCGGCAGAAGCCGCCGGTCAGCTCCTTGCGGTCGTGCTCGATGGTGGCCTTCCGCTCCTCGGTCATGGCGGCGGGGTGCTGCACGCAGTCCAGAAACTGCTCCAGCTCCCAGTCGTGCTGGACGCCCCAGATGGGCAGCACGCCGGGCTGGGTCTCCATAAAGGCGGAGGCGGCATAGCCGTCCCGGATCAGACCGCCGGCCATGCCCTTCATGGCGATAAAGCCCATGTCGGTCTTGCGGCACTTCTCCACCAGCTCCATCTCCTGGGGGCCGGACAGATAGCTGAAGGGGAACTGCAGGGTGGCGTACAGGCCGGAGTCGATGGCCTCGTGGGCCACGGACAGGCGGTGGTCAGTGATGGAGATGAAGCGGATCTTGCCCTGTTCCTTCGCCTTCAGGGCGGCGTCGTACAGGCCGTCCTCCCCGCCGGGCTTGGGGCAGAAGGAGGGGTTGTGGAACTGGTAGACGTCGATGTGGTCCGTTTTCAGGTCCCGCAGGCTGGTCTCCAGATCGGCCATCAGGGCCTGCCCGGTCTGGGCGTGGCTTTTGGTGGCCAGCCAGATCCTGTCCCGCATACCCTTCAGGGCATAGCCCATCTTTTCCTCACTGTCGGTGTAGCTGCGGGCGGTGTCGAAATAGTTCATGCCCCCGTCCACCGCCCGGCGCAGCAGGGCGGCGGCCTCCTCCTTGGTGCAGCGCTGGATGGGCAGACAGCCGAAGCCCTGCTTCTCCACCATCAGCCCCGTTTTGCCAAGTCTGAATTTTGCCATAAAGCTCCTCCTTCTTTTCGCCGGGCCAGTCCGGCGGGTAAAGTCAAGATCTTGTCCGGCGCGGCGGACGCAGGTCACAGAGACTGCAGATACCCCTCCGCGTCAAACTCCTCCAGCAGGCTGTCCTTCCGCAGATAGAGGGGGTGGTGGGGGTGCCCCTTTTTGGAGCGCTTGCCCGCGGAGTACCATCGGGCGTTCCGGGCCCGGCCCAGGTCGATCATGTCCCGGACGCAGGCGGGCAGATAGGGGCGCTTTTCGATGATGGTGCCCCAGGCGGCCCAGACCGCCGGGCTGCCCCCCCGGTCCAGGGAGAGCAGGTAGTCGAAGGCTTTCATGTTCTCCCGGTGGAGCAGGGGGTTGTACTCCTGCTCCATGTCGTCGGGGTCGGTGGCCCGCTGGGCGTATACGTTGAACATGAGAAAGCTGTCAAAGCCGTTGTGCAGGGCCACCCGCTCCACCGACTTCAAGGTGTTGTCCAGATCGTCCGGGGCGGCGGTGGAGGGGTTGATGCCCACGCAGATCAGGGGATGCTCCCCCCGGGTGCCCAAGATGTAACGGTATTCGGAGTAGGTGTTGGGGACATACAGCCAGCGGCTGACGTCGTAGTCCGGGCTGGGCAGCAGGGCCTGGGCCAGGGCGCGGTCGAAGTCCATCAGAGCCAGCTCGTTGGTTTGGCAGGCGGGGATGTGCATGGAGATACCTCCTGTCGGATTTGGATGGGGCGGCGTTATCGGGAGCGTTCCGGCCGGTCCAGCAGCACGACGGCCCCCAGGATCGCTGCCATGCCCAGCAGCTTATACGGGGTGACGGCCTCGTGATAGGCCAAGATGCCCAGCAGTGCGGCCACGAAGGGCTCTATGGTGGCCAGAATGGCGGCCTTGCCGGCCTCGACGTGCCGCAGCCCGTCAGTATACAGGCAGTAGGGCAGGGCGCAGCACAGGACCCCGATGCCCAGGGCCCCGGCCCATGCCTGCCAGCCGTTCAGGCGGGCGGGGATGGACAGGGGGTCGGCCATGGGCAGGGCGAACGCGGTGCAGAACACGAGGGTGTAAAACGTGACGGTGGAGGCGGGGTACTTCGCCAGGGCGAACTTGCCGATGATGGAGTACAGGGCGTATCCAAAGCCCGCGCCCAGGCCGAAGAGGATGGTCATGGGGCCCACAGACTGCTGCCCCAGGGGGAGCAGTCCGGTGACCAGCACGCACCCCAGAAAGGTGACCGCCAGGGCGGCCAGCTTGGCGGGGGTGAGCCGCTCCTTGAAGAACAGGGCGGACATCAGGGCCACGAACACCGGGGAGGTATACAGCAGCACCGCCGCCACGGACATGGAGCTGGCGGAGATGGCGTTGAAGTAGCACCAGTTGAAGAACAGCAGGGAGCACACCCCGGTGCCGAAAAACAGATACCAGTCCCCCGGGCGGATGCGCAGGGCGCCGGGGTCGGCGGCCAGCAGAAAGCCGCCATAGGCCAGAACGGACACCACGCCGCGCAGGGCCACCCCCTGGATCGAGGTGAAGCCGGCGGCGGTGAGCAGCTTCAGGAAAACGCCGATGCACCCCCACAGGGACGCGGCGGCCAGGATCTTAAAACAGGCTTTTTTCTCCATGGACTTGAGAACTCCTTCGGGAACAGCTATACTTAAAGGGTATTATAACGGGACCCGGAGGGGAACACAAGTGGATTATCCGAATATTGTCGAGGGGCGCTTTCTGGCCCGGCCCAACCGCTTTATCGCCCAGGTGCAGGTGGGGGAACAGAGCGTAATATCTCATGTAAAAAATACGGGGCGTTGTCGGGAGCTGCTGATCCCCGGGGCGGCGGTGTATTTACAGGACTGGGGGCAGGAGCACCCGGGGCGCAAGACCCGGTACGACCTGGTGTCCGTGGACAAGGGCGGGATGCTCATCAACATGGACGCCCAGGCCCCCAACCGCCTGTTCCGGGAGTGGGCCGAAGGGGGGCATTTTGTCCCCGGCCTGAGTCTGCTGCGGCCGGAGACGACCCACGGCGACTCCCGCTTCGACTTCTATTGGGAGGCGGGCCGGCGCCGGGGCTTTGTGGAGGTGAAGGGGGTCACGCTGGAGGAGGACGGCGTGGTGCGCTTTCCCGACGCCCCCACCCTGCGGGGGGTGAAGCACCTGAACGGGCTGATCCGGGCGCGGGAGGAGGGCTATGAGGCCGCTGTCTGCTTTGTGGTGCAGCTGGCGGGGGCGGACCACCTGGAGCCCAATGACCGCACCCACCCGGGATTCGGACAGGCCCTGCGCCGGGCGGCCCGGGCGGGGGTGGAGGTGCTGGCCTTCTCCTGCCGGGTGGCGCCCGATAGCGTGGTCCCGGCAGAGGAGCTGCCCGTGGTGCTGGACGGGCGCGCGGAGGGAGATCTGGACACTGGGGCCGATCTGACCCTTGCGGAGGACGGGAAAATCGGATAAGATCAGAAAAAACGGGAAAGGGAGCGGAAACGATGAACTATGCTTACCTCAACGGACATATCCTGGACGGCACCGGGGAGATGCAGGTGCAGGACGGGCTGGCCGTGCTGACAGAGGGGGAGAAGATCGTCGGCCTGGTGCCGGCGGGGGAGGTGCCTGAGGGGTATGCCCCTGTGGACCTGGACGGGCGGTATCTGCTGCCCGGCCTGATCAATATGCATGTGCATCTGGCGGGCAACGGCAAGCCCCAGAAGAAGCAGCGGGACAACGCCAAGCTGGTGGGGCGGCTGATGGGCACCCCCATCTCCCGGGCGGCAGCCTATGGCGTGGTGGCCAGCTTTGCCAAGATCGAAGTGATGAGCGGCGTGACCACCATCCGCACCGTGGGCGGCCTGGGGGACTTCGACACCCGCCTGCGGGATGAGATCTCCGCGGGAAAGCGGGTGGGCCCCCGCATCCTGGCGGCCAACGAGGGCATCTCCGTCCCCGGTGGGCACATGGCGGGCTCCGTGGCCGTAGCGGCGGCGGACATCCCCCAGGCCCTGGCCCAGGTGGACCGGGCGAAGGAGCAGGGGGCAGATCTGATCAAGCTGATGATCACCGGCGGCGTGCTGGATGCCAAGGCCAAGGGCGTGCCCGGGGAGCTGAAGATGCCGCCGGAGATGGTGAAGGCCGTGTGCGACAGGGCCCACGCCCTGGGCTACACCGTGGCCGCCCATGTGGAATCCACCGAGGGGGTGCGGGTGGCCCTGGAGAACGGAGTGGACTCCATCGAGCACGGGGCAAAGCTGGACGACGACCTGATCCGCCTGTTCCGGGAGCGGGGGGCCTGCCTGTGCACCACTCTGTCCCCCGCCCTGCCCTACGCCCTGTTCGACCGCTCCGTCACCAATGCCACCGAGGTGGAGCAGTTCAACGGCAACATGGTGTTTGAGGGCATCAAGGACTGCGCCAGGGCGGCCCTGGAGCACGACATCCCCGTGGTGCTGGGCAACGACGTGGGCTGCCCCTGGATCAGCCAGTATGACTTCTGGCGGGAGCTGTATTACTTCCACAAATATGTGGGGGTGTCCAACCGCTTTGCCCTGTATACGGCCACCGGCCGGGCGGCGCAGATCGCCGGGCTGGGAGATGTGACCGGCACGGTGGAGGCGGGCAAGTGCGCCGACCTGATCGCGGTGCGGGAGGACCCCCTGGCCGACCTGCGGGCCCTGCGCCATGTAGACATGGTGGTGGCCCGGGGAAGAAGGATCGACCACCCCAAGGTGAAGGTAGACCCGCGGGTGGCGGCGGAACTGGACAAGTTCCTGTAAAATGGATCAAAAAGCGGCCCTTTCCAGTGGAAAGGGCCGCTTTTATGACGTTATCGGAAGCGGGGCGAGCGGGGGAATTTGTACCGGCACAGCTGCTCCTGACAGCTGCCGCAGCGCAGGCGGCGGTTGGAGCCGTACCAGAACCGCTCCGGGTGGCGGACAAAGCGCACCTCCCAGCAGACCAGCACCACGATGCTGGTGCCCACCAGACTGCGGGCGTAGAAATGGGGCACGCACAGAAGGGGAGCGGCCATCATCCAGGAGCCCCAGGCGAAGATACGGCAGTTGACGCAGCAGCGGTTCTTCATCAGAAAGGTCTGGAAGGGGCAGAAGAACAGCACGCACACCAGGTCGAACAGATAGCACAGGGCGCACAGCAGCACCAGCTCCGCCGCGCGGAGGATGCCCCGGAGATACAGGGCGCCGAAGGTCAGGTTGATGGCCAGCCATACGGCGGCCACCTTCAGGGCGCCCCGGTTCTGCTCCCGGACGGCGGCCTTCAGCTTCTGGGGGTCGCAGCCGGGGTCGGGGTCAAAGCCGGCGGGGTACTGCTTCAGACATCCGGTGGTCAGTCCGCTTTTGGGGCTGAGCTGCACCACCATGGACAGCAGCACCGCCAGCCACAGCAGGGTCAGCGCCCAGCCGGGCCGTCCGGCGGTGAAGTCCAGCAGGTCGGGCCGGAGAAGATAGACGGCCAGAATGGTCAGAAAGACCGCCAGGCGGAAGGAAAAGTCTATAAGGTAGCGCCGGGCGACCGGAGACAAAACAGGCACAGAAGGGGACCTCCTTTCCCACGGATGGGAGCTTACAGCTCCCGCCGCCCCTCCAGGGCGCGCATGAGGGTGGCGTCGTCGGCATACTCCAGGTGGCTGCCCACGGGGATGCCGTAGGCCAGACGGGTGACCTTGACCCCGAAGGGCTTCAGCAGGCGGCACAGATACATGGCCGTGGCCTCCCCCTCCGTGTCCGGGTCGGTGGCCATGATGACCTCACTCACGCCCCCGGCGGCCACCCGCTCCACCAGGGACTTGATGTGCAGGTCGTCGGGGCCCACATGGCTCATGGGGGAGATCACCCCGTGGAGCACATGGTACAGCCCGCCGTATTCCCGGCTGCGCTCCATAGCCATCACGTCCTTGGGGTCGGCCACCACGCAGATCAGGGAGTGGTCCCGGCGGGGACTGGCACAGATGGAGCAGGGGCCGTCCCCCTCGGTCAGGTTCTGACACACGGGGCAGCAGTGGATGGACGTCTTGGCGTCCAGAATGGCCTGGGCAAAAGCGCGGGCGTCCTCCTCCGGCCGGTCCAGCATGTAAAAGGCCAGCCGCTGGGCCGACTTGCGGCCCACGCCGGGCAGCTTGGCAAAGTGCTCCACCAGCGCCTCCAGGGCGGGGGGAAGATATTCCATAGAGACAGGACCTCCGATGTCTTAAACTCGCAGAGCGGCGATGGCGGCCGCTGCGTCCTCTTTTCCGTATACGGCGGAGCCGGCCACCAGCACATTGGCTCCAGCCTCGGCTGCCAGGGGGGCGGTCCTGGCATTGATGCCGCCGTCCACCTCCAGCTCGCAGGCGGGGTTGTACCGGTCGATGATGGCCCGCACCTGCCGGATGGTCTCCAGCTGGCTGTCCATAAACGCCTGGCCGCCGAAGCCGGGCTCCACCGTCATCACCAGCACCATGTCCAGCTGCTCGATGTAGGGCAGCACCGCCTCCGGCGAGGTGATGGGCCGCAGGGCCACCGCCTTCTTCACGCCGTTGGCCTCCATAGCCCGCAGGGCCTCGGCGATGCGGGTGGGGTGGTCGGCCTCCAGATGGACGCTCAGCAGGTCGGCCCCGGCCCGGGCGAAGTCCTCGATGTACCGCGCGGGCTTGTCGATCATCAGATGGACGTCCAGAAACATATCGGTGCACTTGCGGATGGACTGCACCACCGGGATGCCGATGGTGATGTTGGGCACGAAGCAGCCGTCCATCACGTCTACATGGAGGTAGTCGGCGGAGGAGACCCGCTGGATGTCTCGCTGTAGATTTACGAAGTCGGCGGAGAGAATAGAAGGGGCGATCTTGACCATGATCCTGACTTCCTTTCCAAAATGAAGTGGGGAACGGGGCGCGGCGGGGGCCTGGCGGTGGAGCAAGGGGGCGGCGGATGGCATAGGATACACCGGCGGAACACAGCCGCCGGAAGGGCGGAGCGCTCCAGGGCTGCGCCCACGGCCACCGCCCGGCCGCCCCTGTCCGCGGCTGCGCCGCTCTTATAACAGCCGCCCGAAAGGGCGGCTGTTTTGTGCGATCCGGACCATTGTACCGTGTTTTGCGGAAGATTGCAAGAACTCCCGGCCGCGCCCGCCGATTTTCTTGACACCTATCCGGTGTAGAGGTACAATAACGGTGGATCAAAGCAGATAACTGCGCCCAGCCTTCCGCGGGCGCAGAGGAACGGAAGGGTACAGAATGGAGAGTTCTATGGAAAAACGAGTCAGGCGTTCCACCGCGCCGATCTACCTGGTGGGCGTGGTTTGGCTGGTGCTGGCGGTAAGCTCCTCCCACTCCATGGGGATGGGGGATGCGCTGCTGGCCGCTGCCCTGTCCGCCGTGGCCTTTGTGGTGGGCAAGGCGGTGTTCCCCGACAAGAGCTACACCGTCCCCGCCGGACAGGCGGCCAAGGAGACCGAGAAAAAGGAAGAAAAGAAGCCCGAGCCCCCCAAGGACCCCGAGGTGCAGAAGCTGCTGCAGGAGCGGGAGCGGGCCCTGTCTGAGATGCGCCGGCTGAACGACAGCATCAAGGACGAGAAGATCTCCGCCCAGATCGACCACCTGGAGGAGGTCACCGGCAAGATCATCGACCAGGTGGTGGCCCAGCCCAAGAAGCGGCCCCAGATACGCCGGTTCCTGGACTACTATCTGCCCACCACCCTGAAGCTGCTCAACGCCTATGACCGCATGGCCGCCGCCGGGGTGGACGGAGAGAATATCTCCGTGACCAAGGAGAAGATCGAGGACATGATGGATACCATCGTCAAGGCCTTTGACAAGCAGCTGGACGGCCTGTTCGGCGAGGAGGCCCTGGATGTGTCCACCGACATCACGGTGATGGAGAACCTGCTGGCCCGGGAGGGGCTTGCCGGCGGACAGATCGGCGAAGAGGGCGACGGCGTCAAGCTGGAGCTTTAAGGGGGCGCGCAGATGGATCGGCTCAACGAGTATAAGCAGCGCAGCCGTACCAGCTGTCTGGTGCTGGCCCTGTGCTTTTCCATCCCCGCGGCGGCGGAGCTGCTGCTGTTTTTTGTACACGATCTCGACCCGCTGATGCTGCTGTCCTTCCTGGTGCTGGCCGGGGCCAGCGCCTTTTGGTGGCGGCGCTGGGCCGGGACGCCCAAAAAGGAAGAGAAAAAATAAAACAACAGGCGCGGTCGAAGGGGCCGCGGCCTGAACGATCAAGGAGGAGACTTGAATGAGTGACGAACTGAACCTGACACCGGAGCTGACCCTGACCCCGGATACCGCCGCTGCCGCGGCCCAGGCCCCTGCGGCCCCCGAGCTGACCCTGGAGCCCTCCGCCCCCGACACCGCGGCCCAGGCTGCCGCCCAGGCCGCCCGGGACGCCAACGCCGTCAAGCTGGACGAGTCTATGCTCAGCGAGGCGGAGAAGAAGATGGTGGCGGACTTCTCCCAGAAGATCGACATTACCGACTCCAATATGGTCATGCAGTACGGCGCGGCGGCCCAGAAGAACATCGCCGCCTTCTCCGAGAGCGCCCTGACCAGCGTCAAGACCAAGGACCTGGGGGAGGTGGGCGACGCCCTGTCCTCCCTGGTGGTAGAGCTGAAGAACTTCGGCCAGCCGGAGAAGAAGGGCATCGCCGGCCTGTTCCAGAAGAAGCGCAACGAGCTGGAGGCGCTGAAGGCCAGCTACTCCAAGGCGGAGACCAACGTGGAGAAGATCGTCCGCGTGCTGGAGAACCATCAGGTGGTGCTGATGAAGGACATCGCCATGTTCGACCAGATGTACGACCTGAACACCAAGTACTACAAGGAACTGACCATGTACATCCTGGCCGGCAAAAAGCGGCTGGAATCCCTGCGGGCCAACGAGCTGGAGCAGCTGCGCAAGAAGGCGGAGGAGACCGGCGCCCAGGAGGACGCCCAGGCCTATAACGACTACATGAACCTGTGCAACCGGTTCGAGAAGAAGCTGCACGACCTGGAGCTGACCCGGATGATCTCCATCCAGATGGGCCCCCAGACCCGGCTGCTGCAGAACAACGACACCCAGATGCTGGAGAAGATCCAGTCCTCGCTGGTGAACACCATCCCCCTGTGGAAGAGCCAGATGGTGCTGGCCCTGGGTCTGGAGCACGGCCGTCAGGCCACCGCGGCCCAGACCGCCGTGACCAACATGACCAACGACCTGCTGAAGAAGAACGCCGACATGCTGAAGATGGGCACCATCGAGACCGCCAAGGAGGCCGAGCGTTCCGTGGTCTCCATCGAGACCCTGCAGCACACCAACCAGCAGCTGATCTCCACCCTGGACGAGGTGATGAAGATCCAGACCGAGGGCGCCCAGAAGCGCAAGGAGGCCGAGGCCGAGCTGGGCCGCATCGAGGGCGAGCTGAAGCAGAAGCTTTTGGAGTTACACTAAGCGTCCGAGCCGTCGTGAGCAGCGCGGATGGACCGAAGCGAGGGCGAGGGAGGGCGGCCATC
>CAVJLQ010000211.1:0-2100 GCA_963650435.1 Alloprevotella sp.
CCACAAAACCCGCTTCGCTGGGCTTTTGTGGGGGCCCCATTGGGCTCGTTTTATGCACCATGTAGGGCCCGATGCCCTCATCGGGCCATAATGTAGGGGCGGATATCATCCGCCCGCCGTATAGATCTGCAAAACGCGGCGTTAGGATATCTGTAAGGGCCGATGCCTCTATCGGCCCGTGGCTGCCCGGCAAGCCTTCCCCACTCCGGGGGGAAGGTGGCCCGCAGGGCCGGATGAGGGGGCAAATGATAGAACGCCGGGCGGATGATATCCGCCCCTACAAATTCTATGGCATGTTTTTCGCGACCTACACGTCGGCCCGGTGAGGACACCGGCCCCTACAGAGTTATCATTCATTTGCGGCATATCACGGAACGGCATCCTTGTGCGGGATCTGTCCCATCATGTTGAAGATCCCCTCTCTCCGAAAAAAATCCTTCCCTATTTCCCGGGGATAGGTTATAATATATGGTCAGATACCGATAGGCGGGACAGACCGCCTGTTTTCAGCGGGGAGGGCTGCTTTTTGGATCGGTGGAGCGCGCTGGCGGGCAACCGCCGGCTGAAGGAGCAGCTCTCCTTTCAGGAGGAGGGCCGGGGCCTGTCCCACGCCTATATCCTGTGCGGCCCCGCTGGCAGCGGACGGCACACCCTGGCCCGGCTGCTGGCGGCGGCGCTGGTGTGCTCCGGGCCGGAGGGGCGGCGCCCCTGCGGCGCCTGTCCCCACTGCAAAAAGGCGGCCGCGGGCATCCACCCGGACATCACCCTGGTGACCGGCCCGGGGGAGGGCAAGCCCATCACCGTGGATCAGATCCGCGCCGTCCGGGCCGACGCCTATGTCCGCCCCAACGAGGCCCAGCGCAAGGTGTATATCCTGGAGCACGCCCAGCAGATGAACGCCTCCGCCCAGAACGCCATGCTCAAGCTGCTGGAGGAGGGCCCGGCCTACGCCGCCTTCCTGCTGATCGCCGACAACGGCGGCGGGCTATTGCAGACGGTGCGCTCCCGGTGCGAGCAGCTGGATCTGACCCCCCTGACCCCGGCGGAGTGCCTGACCCAGCTGAAGGAGCGGTTCCCGGGCAGGCCGGAGGACGAGCTGAAAAGGGCCGCCCTGGACTGTCAGGGCATCCTGGGCCGGGCGGTGCAGGCCCTGAGCGGGTCGGATGACGGCCAGCTGGAGCACAGCGCCCGGCTGCTGGCCGACGCCCTGGAGGGCGGCGGCGAGTGGCAGCTGTTTCAGGCCAGCATGGCCCTGGAGAAGGCCCCCAAGGACGGGGCGGCCCCCCTGCTGGAGCGCACCCGGGCCGAGGTGGCCGACCGCATCGCCGGGGCACAGGACAAGAAGCGCCTTTTGAAGGCGGCCGGGCTGCTGGAGCAGCTGCGTCAGGCCGCCGCCCTGAACGCCAACCCCGGTCAGCTGGCCGGCTGGCTGTGCGCGGGGATGTTTCAGGACAAATAAGACCAGAGGAACGTAAAGGAGTTCATATGGCAGAGATCATCGGCGTCCGCTTCAAAAGCGGCGGAAAGCAATACTATTTCGACCCCCAGGGCCTGACCGTGGAGGAGGGCGCGGGGGTCATCGTGGACACCTCCCGTGGGGTGGAGTACGGCTGGTGCGCCCAGAGCAATACCCAGGTGCCCGACGACCAGGTGGTGCAGCCCCTGCGCCCCGTGCTGCGCCTGGCCACGGCGGAGGACGACCGCACCCTGGAGAAGAACAGGGAGAAGGAGAAGAAGGCCTTCCAGATCTGTCAGGAGAAGATCGCCGAGCACGGGCTGGACATGAAGCTGGTGGAGGCGGAGTACTCCTTCGAGGGGAACAAGGCCCTGTTCTTCTTCACCAGCGACGGGCGGGTGGACTTCCGCGCCCTGGTGAAGGACCTGGCCGGCACGATCCACGCCCGCATCGAGCTGCGGCAGATCGGCGTGCGGGACGAGGCGAAGATGCTGGGCGGCCTGGGCATCTGCGGCCGGCCCCTGTGCTGCGCCCAGTTTTTGGATGAGTTCCAGCCCGTGTCCATCAAGATGGCCAAGACCCAGAACCTCAGCCTGAACCCCACCAAGATCTCCGGCACCTGCGGGCGGCTGATGTGCTGCCTG
>CAVJLQ010000212.1:0-2785 GCA_963650435.1 Alloprevotella sp.
CGGCGACTACGTTGTGTGCTACATCGTGGAGCGCTTCGTGGAAGGCAAGGATTGGCTGCAGAAGATCATGGCCGAGAAGAACTGATTTGTTTTCAGCTCTGCTTTTGATCAGATCCCTGGTCCCGCTTTCCGGCACAAAGCTATAGCCCCTCCGCCCCCGCGCGGGGCGGAGAGGCCACAAGATCGAAACAGTTAAAAATGGGAGAGCGCCCCTTCAGGCGCGCTCTCCCCCCTTTTGACCTTTTTTGCCCGTGATCCCGCTATTTCGTACAAAAATCGCACTTTATTTTTGTGCTGAACAGAAAAGGAGCATGATATTATGAGTAAGATCCAGGTCGCCATCGTTGGCTACGGCAACATCGGTTCTTTCTGCGCCCAGGCTGTCCAGGCCGCCCCTGATATGGAGCTGGTCGGCATCATCTGTCCCGAGGCAAAGACGCTCTCCCTCACCGGCATCAAGGTCGTGGAGCAGCTGGAGGAGCTGGGCAACGTCAAGATCGATGTGGCCATCCTCTGCGTGCCCTCCCGTCTGGTCACCAAGGTGGCCCCCAAGTATCTGGAGCTGGGCATCAACACCGTGGACCCCTATGATGTGCACGGCGTGTGGGACACCCTGCAGGAGATGGACGCCCATGCCCGCAAGGGCAACGCCTGCGCCATCATCTCCGCCGGCTGGGATCCGGGCTCCGACAGCATCGTCCGCGGCCTGATGCTGGCCTGCGTGCCCCGCGGCATCACCCACACCAACTTCGGCCCCGGCATGAGCATGGGCCACACCGTGGCCGCCAAGGCCGTTCCCGGCGTGGCCAATGCCCTGAGCATGACCATCCCCCTGGGCGAGGGCATCCATCGCCGCATGGTCTATGTCCAGCTGAAGGAGGGCGCCGACTTCAAGCAGGTCGAGGCCGCCATCAAGGCCGACGCCTACTTTGTCCACGACGAGACCCACGTGTTCCAGGTAGACGACGTGGCTCAGCTGATGGACCGGGGCCACTCCGTCCTGCTTACCCGCAAGGGCGTTTCCGGCACCACCGACAACCAGAACATGTCCTTCTCCATGAACATCAACAACCCCGCTCTGACCTCTCAGATCATGGTCTCCTGCGCCCGCGCCGCCACCAAGCAGGGCCCCGGCGCCCGCACCATGCTGGAGATCCCCGTGATGGATATGCTGCCCGGCGAGCGGAAGGACCTGATCCAGTCTCTGGTCTGATCCGGTCATTTTAACGCAGGCACCGCGGCCCGGTCCCCCGCGCCGTGCCCTTGAAGATCCCCTTTTCTCTCTTTCGGCGGCCGGCGGCGGATGAAGGTCTCATCTGCCGCCGGCTCCTAAAAAAACTCCGTCCTCCCGTTCCGACCTTGCTTTGTGCTTTCCGGCACGAAAGCCCGAAGCAAAGCCGGTACTCCCGGGACTCCCGGAAGCGGCGATCCCAGACCACAAGGAGCGATCGATATGACAAAGGTAAACGAAAACTTTCTGAAGATGCCCGGCAGCTACCTCTTTGCCGAGGTGGCCCGCCGTATTGCGGCCTATTCCGCCGCGCACCCTCAGGCCAGGATCATCAAGCTGTCCATCGGCGACGTCACCCGTCCCCTGGTGCCCGCCGTGGTGGAAGCTATGGAAAAGGCCGTGGCCGAGCAGGGCACCGCCGCCGGTTTCCGCGGCTACGGCCCGGAGCAGGGCTACCTCTTCCTCCGTCAGGCCATCGCCGACTGCGACTATAAGGCCCGCGGCGTGAATATCCACCCGGATGAGATCTTCATCTCCGACGGGGCCAAAAGCGACTGCGGCAACATCGGAGACATCTTCAGCACCGACAACACAGTGGCGGTGTGCGACCCCGTGTATCCGGTCTATGTGGACACCAACGCCATGGCCGGCCGGGCCGGTGACTACGACGCCCAGTCCGGCCGCTGGAGCAGGCTGATCTACATGCCCTGCACCGCGGCCAACGGCTTCTCCCCCAGCATCCCGGCGGAAAAGGCGGACATCATCTATCTGTGCTTCCCCAACAACCCCACCGGCGCCATGGCCACCCGGGAGCAGCTGAAGGCCTGGGTGGACTACGCCAACGCCAACGGCTCTATCATCCTGTACGACTCCGCCTATGAGGTATTTATCAGCGATCCCGCCCTGCCCCACTCCATCTTTGAGATCGAGGGCGCCCGCACCTGTGCCATCGAGTTCCGCTCCTTCTCCAAGACGGCGGGCTTTACGGGCACCCGCTGCGCCTACACTGTGATCCCCCAGGAGCTGGAGCGCGGCGGTGCGAAGCTGAACGCCCTGTGGAACCGCCGCCAGTGCACCAAATTCAACGGCGTGCCCTATGTGGTGCAGCGGGGCGCCGAGGCCGTGTATTCCAGCCAGGGCCGCGCCCAAATCATGGAGAACATCGCCTATTACAAGAACAACGTGGCCGTCATCATGGAGGGGCTGACCGCTGCGGGCTACCAGTGCTTCGGCGGCGAGAACTCCCCCTACGTCTGGCTGAAGACCCCCGGCGGCATGGGCTCCTGGGCGTTTTTCGACCTGCTGCTGGACCAGGCCAACGTGGCCGTCACCCCCGGCGCCGGCTTTGGCCCCAGCGGCGAGGGCTATGTCCGCATGACCGGCTTCGGCGGCGCCGAGGCCACCAAAGAGGCGATAGAGCGCATCAAGGCACTGGGCTGAGCCCCGCCTTCTTCCTTTTCTTCCCAACTTGCCTTGCATGCCCGAGCGGGCAGCAAAAAGCCCCCCGGCTGCATATGCAGCCGGGGGGCTTTTTGTATCGTTTTGCCTTCTGCG
>CAVJLQ010000213.1:0-369 GCA_963650435.1 Alloprevotella sp.
GAGGAGAACATCCGCGTGCAGGTGGGCAGCGTCAGCAACACCAATACGATCCACGAAAGCGTGCTGGCTTCGGCCTACGGTGATCCCGGCACCACGGAACTGCCGGATATGTTCGTTTCCTACCCCAAAACCGTTCTGGCTCTGCCGGACGAGGATATTCTGGTGGACTACCGGGACTATCTCACAGAGGAAGAGCAGAACGCCTTTATCCCGGAGTTCATGGAGGAGGGCACCGTCCATGACCGGCTGGTGATTTTGCCCCTGACCAAATCCACGGAGATCCTGTTCGTCAACAAGACCGCCTTTGACCGCTTCTCCGCGGATACCGGCGTGAGTCTGGATGACCTCTCTACATGGGAGGGGCTTTAC
>CAVJLQ010000213.1:379-2999 GCA_963650435.1 Alloprevotella sp.
TACCGGGACTGGTCAGAGGGCAAGTGCTTCTTCGTCCACGACTACCACTTCAACTATTTTCAGGTGGGTGTGGAGTCGCTGGGCGAGGACTTCTTCGATGAAAACGGGCTGGCCTTTGGTCCCATGTTCCATCGGGCATGGGAGCCCTATGCCCGCACCGCCCTCACCGGCGAGCTGTGGCTGGGCAGCGGCTATGCTACCGAACCCCTGCGGACGGGGGATGCCATCGTTTCCGTGGCATCATCGGCCAGCGTGCTCTATTACTCCAACATCGTGACCTATCCGGACAACACCACGGAGGAGGTGGAGATCATCTCCCTGCCGTGCCCCATCTTCGAGGGCGGGGAAAAGCTGGTGCGGCTGAAGCTCACCGCGGGGCAGACACAGTATCAAGAAGACCCGGACGCGCTGGAGGAGCTGGTGCAAAGCACCCTTGACGGTTTCCGGAGCAGCTATCAATAAGATCGAGCACAAGGACAGGAAAGGGCGGTGAGAGATCGTGCCGACAAAGCTTCGTGAAATGCGGATGCTGACGAAAAGGGCCAGAGAGAACGGCGTCAGCATCCGTTCCCGCTTGGCGCTCTACTGGGCGTCTATCCCGCTATCCCGCGGGGACCTCATAGCTGACGTCATACTCGCTCCACTGGATGCGGACGGAGCACCGGGCGCCGCCGGCAGACAGGAAGGAATCGACCTGGCACAGGGACCAGAGCTTCGTGACCGGGTCCTGCTGGCGGATCCGCATGCTGTGGCTCTCTTGGGAATTGGTATAGACGGTGCCGTCCAGGGAAAGGCTGCCGGAGATGGAGGTGCCGTTCAGCGTCTCAGTCTCGACGGTGCTGCCGTTGTAGATGGTGGTCCGGCGGATGTCTGCCACGACGGGGGACGCGGTATCCTTGGGCGCGATGGAGATCCGCAGGGCGCTGCTGGAGGTGGTCTGATAGGTCAGCACCAGGTCCTTTAATGGGATGACCAGCGCACTTCCCACGGCGGAGAGGTCTGCGTGGTATTCAAGGAAGGGGGCAAAGAGGTTGGGGGTGGTCAGCTCCTGGCCGGCGGTCTTGAAATTCAGCTTATAGCTGAGGGGTGTGTCCTCGGCCACGGTGATCACAGGGGTCTCGCCGCGTTCTCCCTGGATACCCTGTTCGCCCCGTTCACCCCTCTCACCGGGGTCGCCCTTTTCTCCCTGGGGCCCCTGTTCGCCGGTGTCCCCCTTGGGGCCCTGTTCGCCCCGCTCGCCCTTCTCGCCGGGGTCGCCTTTTTCCCCCTGAGGGCCCTGCACACCTTGCTCCCCTTGGGGGCCGGGACAGCCGCGGTCGCCCTGTACGCCCTGGGGGCCGACCTCGCCCTGAAGCCCCTGTTCTCCTATAGGTCCCTGCTCCCCCGCAGGGCCGCGCACGCCCTGCTCACCGCGCTCTCCTTTGGGCCCCATGGGCCCCTGCGGCCCGGGATCCCCCTTTGGCCCGGCAGGACCGCGGTCGCCCTTCGGCCCCACGGGGCCGGGATCGCCCCGCACGCCCTGAAGGCCCATAAGCCCCGTATCCCCCTTGGGCCCCGCGTCTCCGCGCACGCCCTGAGGACCCCGGGGGCCCATAGGTCCGGCGGAGCCCCTGGGACCTGCCGGGCCCGGGCAGCCCTGGTCGCCCTTGATGCCCCGCGGACCCATAGGCCCCTGCTCGCCCCGGACGCCCTGTTCCCCCCTGGGGCCCTCGGGGCCGGTGGGCCCTGTAGGGCCCTGGATGGTCAGGTAGGCTCCGCATGTATCAGACGGATAGCAGCCGCTCCCTTTATAGCAATTCATGGATGTCTCCTCCCTAAAGTATTGCTGACCCAGTGTATGCGGGAAGGAGACGGGCGGTGCGGTCAAAAAACGTCCCCTCCCCGCCGCGGGCGGGAAGGGGACGCAGACTGTTTGATGGAACACTTAGAAGGCCACATGCCTGAACAGGGCCACGCAGCACAGGATAATGGCCAGGGGGACGTATACATACCGGCCCACACAGTACCACAGCCGGCCCCGCTGCTTGTCCGCCCCGGTGTTGATGGCGGAGAGCAGCTCCTCCTTCTTCATCACATAGAACCAGGACACGGCGCCCAGCGTAGCGCCGATGGGGATGATGTAGATGGAGACCAGATCCATCCAGGGGCCCCACTTGGAGATGGGCTCCATCCCCAGGCCGAAGCCCAGGCAGAGGGCGCACAGGATCAGCAGCACCGCCGTGCGGCTGAGCTTGGGGAACTTGTGCATCAGGGATTCGGCCACCGCCTCGAACATGTTCTGCAGGGAGCTGACCCCGGCGAAGATCATGGCCACATACAGGATGATGGCGAACAGCCGGCCCATGGGGATGTCCTGAAGGATGGTGGGCAGGGTGACGAACAGCAGGCTGGGCCCGGCGCCCACATCCAGCCCGTAGGAGAAGCAGGCGGGGATGATGACCAGGGCGGCCACCAGAGCGGCGATGGAGTCAAACAGTGCCGTGTGCTGGGCCACGCCCACCACGTCCTCCTCCTTGGACAGATACGCGCCGTAGACGATCATGCCGCTGCCCGTGACGGACAGGGAGAAGAAGGCCTGCCCCATGGCCCAGATCCAGATCATGGGGTCCTTCAGCGCCTC
>CAVJLQ010000214.1:0-2555 GCA_963650435.1 Alloprevotella sp.
GTGTAGCCCAGGGCGTACAGCGCGTTCTTGGGGTCGGGGCAGGAGGAGTCCGGATCGCCGGAGGTGCTGCCCGAGGTGCTTCCGCCGGTGGAGGAAGAGCCGCCCGGGTCCTTTTTGCCGCAGGCGGACAGGGACAGGAGCATGGCACCGGCCAGAAGCAGAGAAAGAAAACGTTTCATAGGGTACTCCTTTCCGGGGGCGGGGCCCCAGCGGGTGGGAAGGGTCAGAGACTGGCGAGGTAGGCGGCGGGGCCGCTCTGATACAGGTCGCCCCCGTGGGCGTCCAGGATCACGGTGAGGGGGAAGTTCTCCACCGTCAGGCGGCGCACCGCCTCACAGCCCAGATCCTCCCAGCAGATGACCTCCAGCTCCTTCACGCTGGCGGCCATCAGGGCCCCGGCGCCCCCAAGGGCGGCCAGATAGACCGCGCCGTTGCGCACCACGGCGTCCTTTACCGCCTGGTTTCGGGCCCCCTTGCCGATCATAATGGCCTGGCCCAGATCCAGCAGGCGGGGGGAGTAGGCGTCCATGCGGCCGCTGGTGGTGGGCCCGGCGGAGCCGATGATCTGCCCCGGGCGCTCGGGGGTGGGGCCGACGTAGTAGATGGCGGAGCCTTCGATGGGGAAGGGCAGGGGCTTGCCGGCGTCCAGCAGCTCCATCATGCGCTTGTGGGCGGCGTCCCGGGCGGTGTAGACCGTGCCGGACAGCAGTACGGTGTCGCCCGCCCGCAGGGGGGCCAGCATTTCCCGGGTGACGGGGGTAGTAAGCTTATATTCCATGGTGTGACCCTCCCTTACAGCCGGGCGCTGGCCCGGCGGGTGACGTGACAGCTCACGTTCACCGCCACCGGCAGCCCGGCCACATGGGTGGGGGCCGTCTCGATGGACAGGCCCAGGCAGGTGGTGCGGCCGCCGAAGCCCTGGGGCCCGATGCCCAGGGCGTTGATCTCATCCAGAAGCTCCCGCTCCAGCCCGGCGTAGAAGGGGTCGGGGTTGGGCTGGTCGATGGGCCGCAGCAGGGCGTGCTTGGCCAGCCCGGCCACCTTGTCGAAGCTGCCGCCGATGCCCACGCCCAAAATGATGGGCGGGCAGGGGTTGGGTCCGGCCAGACGCACGGTCTCGATCACGAAGTCCTTGACCCCCTGAACGCCGTCGGCGGGCTTGAGCATGGCCAGGCGGCTCATGTTCTCGCTGCCGAAGCCCTTGGGGGCCACGGTGATGGAAAGGCCGTCCCCGGGCACCAGGCGCAGAGTGATGGCGGCGGGGGTGTTGTCCTCGGTGTTCACCCGGCGCAGGGGGTCGCCCACGATGGACTTGCGCAGATAGCCCTCGCCGTAGCCCCGGCGGACGCCCTCGTGAACGGCCTGCTCGAAGTCGCCCTCGATGTGGACGTCCTGGCCCAGCTCCACAAAGACGCAGGCCATGCCCGTGTCCTGACAGATGGGCAGCTGGCGCTGTCCGGCCAGCTCCATGTTGTCCCACAGCAGGTCAAGGGTGGTCTTGGCCAGGGGCCAGGGCTCGGTCCGGCGGCTGCGGGCCAGGGCGGCGGATACGTCCTCCGGCAGCTTCAGGTTGGCCTGTATGCACAGGCGGGCGACGGTATCGGTGATGGCGGAAGCGGTGACAGTGCGCATAAGATCCCTCTTTTCTTTGGCCCATCATACCAGATTTCCCGGGGCCTTTCAAGAAATATTCTGTGAACGGCGGGGGAGGGGAGAGCATAAAAAGCGGGCCCGTTTGAGACGGGCCCGCGGGGATAAATATTTACAGCAGGTGGAAGGCGATGACCAGGCCGGAGAACACGATGGACACCGTGGAGCACAGCTTGATCAGGATGTTCAGAGAGGGGCCGGAGGTGTCCTTGAAGGGATCGCCCACGGTGTCGCCCACCACAGCGGCCTTGTGCTGCTCAGAGCCCTTGCCGCCGTGGTTGCCCCGCTCGATATACTTCTTGGCGTTGTCCCAGGCGCCGCCGGCGTTGGACATGAACACGGCCATGGCGAAGCCGGTGACGGACACGCCGCCCAGCAGTCCCACCACGCCGGTGGGGCCCAGAATCAGGCCGGTAGCGATGGGCACGATGATGGCCAGCAGAGCGGGGGCCACCATCTCGTGCAGGGCGCCCTTGGTGCACAGGTCCACGCAGGCGGAGTAATCGGGCTCGGCCTTATACTCCATGATGCCGGCGATCTCCTTGAACTGGCGGCGCACCTCGACCACGATGGACTGGGCGGCGGTCTGCACGGCGCTCATGGTGAAGGCGGAGAACACGAAGGTCAGCATGGCGCCGATGAACAGGCCGACCAGAACGGTGGGGCTGGTCAGGGTGAAGTTCAGCAGCTCGGGAGTCTTCTCCTGGACGATGTTGACGTAGGACACCAGCAGAGCCAGAGCGGTGAGGGAGGCGGAGCCGATGGCGAAGCCCTTGCCGGTGGCGGCGGTGGTGTTGCCCAGGGAGTCCAGAGCGTCGGTGCGGTCGCGCACCTCCTCGGGCAGGCCGGACATCTCGGCGATGCCGCCGGCGTTGTCGGCCACGGGGCCATAGGCGTCGGTGGCC
>CAVJLQ010000215.1:0-18246 GCA_963650435.1 Alloprevotella sp.
CGGTCTTCATCAGGTTCTTAGCGTGCTTGCCGTACAGGGGGTCACGCCCGCTGGTCATCAGCGCGAAGGGATCATTGAAGAATTCATCGAACAGGTTTTCACCGAAAATGCTGGGTAACATATAACTTCCTCCATTCAACTTCCGCCCTTCCGGAGCTTCCGTGGGCGGAGACGATATACAGTTTGATCTGATCTCCGGTGGGGGATCTCTCGGTCCCTCTCCCTAAGATCACGTTCATTATAACGCAGTTTTTAGCACTGTCAATAGGCGAGTGCTAATATTAACAAAAGAAGCACAGTTCGTTCACATTTTATACTATTTTCTGACAGCGGGCCATTTTTGCCCAATTGTTCTTTTGGCTCAACAGATCTTTGACCACAGATATCAAAAGGTCCCCGGCGGCCGCCCATAGGACAGCCGCCGGGGATGCAAGCACTCTATTCCGTTATCTGCTGATCACTTTACTTTTCCGGGGAGGTCACCCACGCCGTTGAGCACCAAGCTGGGGCGGTAGGGGAAGCGCTTGATCGCCGCCCGCTCCGTCACGCCGGACAGCACCAGGATGGTGGACAGGCCGGTCTCGATGCCGGCGACGATGTCCGTATCCATGCGGTCGCCGATCATCACCGCGTCCTCCGAGTGGACGCCCAGGATCCGCAGGCCGGTGCGCATCATCAGGGGGTTGGGCTTGCCCACAAAATAGGCGGTCTGGCCCGTGGCCAGCTCAATAGGTGCCGTCAGACAGCGGCAGGCGGGGACGATCCCGTCCTCCGTGGGACCGGTCAGGTCCGAGTTGGTGCCGATAAGCTTGGCCCCCTTCAGCACCAGACGCACCGCCTTCAGGATATTCTCGTAGTTATAAGTATTGCCCTCGCCGATGACCACATAGTCGGGGTCGATGTCGTTCATGGTGATGCCCGCGTCGTGCAGAGCCATGATGAGCCCCGCGCCGCCGATCACATAGGCGCTGCACCCGGGGGCCTGGGAGCTGATGAACCGGGCGGTGGCCAGGGCGCTGGTATAGAAGTGGCTCTCATCCACGTCCAGTCCCATGCGCTTGAGCTTCTGCTGCAGCTCCTTGGGGGAGCGCTCGGAGGAATTGGTCAGGAACAGGAAATTCTTCTTCTCCGCATACAGCCAATCCACGAACTCCTTCACGCCGGGCAGCAGGCGGTTGCCGTGGTAGATCACACCGTCCATATCGCAGATAAAGCCCTGCTTTTTCCGCAGTTCCTCCAGCATCTTCAGATCCTCCATACTATGGGCCTCACTTTCCTTTCGATTTGTCAGGCCCGTCCCGGGCGCCGACCTTTTCTCTCTTAGTTTCCCCATTTTTCCTGTTTTGTCAAGGAAAATTTCCAGAAATGCGCTGTATGAGCCCCTTTTCCCTCTCACCATGGCGGGATCTAGCCCACGGGCAGCCAGACCCGGACGGTGGTGCCCTCTCCGGGGCGGCTGTTCAGGGAGATGGAGCCGCCGTGGTACTGCACGGCGTGCTTGACGATGGACAGGCCCAGTCCGGTACCGCCGCTGGCCTTGGAGTGGCTCTTGTCCACCCGGTAGAAGCGCTCGAACACCCGGGCCTGCTGCTCCAGCGGGATGCCGATGCCCGTGTCCGCCACGGTGACGCAGGCGTTCGTTCCGTCGCCGCTCACGGTCATCCTCACGCTGCCGCCGTCCACGTTATACTTTATGGCGTTGTCGCACAGGTTGTAGATCACCTCATACAGCAGCTGGCGCACCCCGTTGACCGCGGTGGGCTGTCCGTCCACGGTGACGGCGATCTTCCGGGCCTGGGCCGCGGTATCCAGCTGCTCCGCCGCCCGGCGGGCCACCTCCAGCAGGTCCACGTCCTCCCGGGGCATCTCCTCCCCCTCGTCCAGCTGGGACAGGCGGATGATGTCCCCGATCAGGGCCACCATGCGCTGGGCCTCTCCCCGGATGTGGCCGATGAAGCGGGGCATATCCTCGGGCTTCACCATGCCGTTTTCGATCAGTTCCGCGCTGCCGATGATCCCCTGAAGGGGGGTCTTCAGCTCGTGGGACACGTTGGCGGTGAACTCCCGGCGCAGGCGCTCGCCGCTCTCCCGCTCCGTAATGTCAAAGGCCAGGATCACCGCCCCCAGCACGTCCCCCTGGGAGTCGATGCGGGTGATGTCGAACTGATAGGTCTTGTCCCCCCGGCGGGAGCGGATCTCGCTGTGGCCCTGCTCCATAGCGCGGCGGATGGCCTCGCTCATCTCGCGGCTGCGGTCCACGGTGAGGAAGTCCTGCCCCACGCAGCTCTCGTCCGCGGCAAACAGCTTTCGCGCGGCGGGGTTCAGGCTAAGGACCCGGCCGCCGTTGTCCAGCAGCACAAGGCCCTCCCCCATGCTGGCGGTGATCTGGGCGAATTCGTCCGTGCGCCGGCGCAGCTGCTTCACCTGCTCGGTGATCTGCCGGTTCTGCCGGTTGATGCGGTTGAGCAGGGGGGACAGCTCCTCATAGGCGTCGCTGTCCAGGGGGTGCTCCAGGTCAAGGCTGTTCAGGGGCTCTACGATCCGCTTGGACAGCCGTCCGGCCAGCAGGGCGGACAGGATCAGGGCCACGATCAGCACCAGCAGAATGGGCTGGAACATGCCCAGGGCCAGCACCCCCGCCGTGGCCCGGCTGACGGAGATACGCAGCACCGTGCCGTCGCTCAGACGCTTGGCACAGTACACCGTCTGCCGCAGCAGCGTGGAGGAGTAGCGGATGCTCTCCCCCTCCCCCTGGGCCAGGGCCTGCTTTACCTCGGCCCGGTCGCCGTGGTTCTCCATGCTCTCACCGTCGGCCCGGGTGTCGTACAGCACAGTGCCGTCCCCGGCGATCCAGGTCAGGCGGAACCGGTCGGAGGACACCTGCCGCAGATAGTCCTCGCCGCTGTCCTCCACCGAGACGGCGGCCAGGGACAGCTCGTCCCGCAGCTGGTCCTCCTGCACGCCGCCGAAGTATCCATACAGGCTGGCCATGATGACCAGCAGGCTGGCCAGCAGCACCGCCCCGGCCACCGCCATGATCGCGCGGAATATCTTCTTGTTCATCCGTCCACCTCCATGCGGTAGCCCACGTTGCGCACGGTCTGGATATGCTCGCCATAGGGCCCCAGCTTCTGCCGCAGGGTGCGGATGTGCATGTCCACGGTGCGGGTCTCGCCGCAGTAGTCCATGCCCCACACCTGCTCCATCAGCTGGTCCCGGGTGAAGGCTACCCCGGGCCGGGACAGGAACAGGCGCAGCAGCTCATACTCCTTATAGGTCAGGTTCACCCGCTCCCCGTCCACCGTCACGGTGTGCTCGTCCATGTTGAGCTCCAGCCCGCCGGCGCGCAGCCGGTGCTCCGGCTTCTGCATCTGGCAGCGGCGCAGCACGGCCTTGACGCAGGACACCAGCTCCATCACCCCGAAGGGCTTGGTCAGGTAGTAGTCCGCCCCCAGGTCCAGGCCCTGGATCTTGTCGTACTCCGTGCCCTTGGCGGTGGCCATGACCACGGGGATGGCCTTCAGCTCCGCTGTCCCGCGCATCCGCCGCAGCAGCTCCACGCCGTCCACTCCGGGCAGCATCACGTCCAGCACCACCAGCTCCGGCTTCTCCTTCTCCCCGGTCAGCGCCGCCCAGAAGGCGCCGCCGTCCTCAAATCCCCGGGCCTGAAAGCCCGTGGACTGAAGGGCGTATACCTCGATGTCCCGGATGCTGGCGTCATCCTCTACGCACCAGATCATGGTCAGTCCTCCTTATGCACCCCGGTGACGGAGAAGTTCACCCACTGGGCGATGTTCACCGCGTGGTCGCCGATGCGCTCGAAATACTTGGCGATCATCAGCAGATCCAGGGCGTACTCCCCCTCCTCCGGGCTGCGGGCGATGCGGCCGATCAGCTGCTCCTTCACCTGGTCGAAAAAGCTGTCCACGGTGTCGTCGTCGGCCACCACCTTCTCCGCCAGGGCCAGGTCGTGCTTCACATAGGCGTCGATGCTCTCGGTGACCATCTGAATGGTGGCCCGGGCCATCTCCTTCAAAAGAACGTCGTTCTCCGCGCTGTGGCCCACCACAAAGGGGACGATCTCCGCGATGTCCTCCGCCTGGTCGCCGATGCGCTCCATATCCGTGATCATCTTCAGGGCGGCGGAGATCTGCCGCAGGTCCCGGGCCACGGGCTGCTGCTGCAGCAGCAGGCGCAGGCACATGGCCTCGATGTCCCGCTCCTTCTGGTCGATCTCCCCGTCCAGGGGGGCCACCTTTTTGGCCAGGGCGGCGTTCCCCTCGGTCAGCGCCTGGCTGGCCAGGGCGATGACCTCCTCGCACAGGGCGCCCATCTCGATCATCTCTCTGTTCAGCTGGGACAGCTGTTCATCAAACCGGCTCCTCATTTATCCGAACCTCCCCGTGATGTAATCCTCCGTCCGCTTGTCCGTGGGCTGGGAGAACAGCCGCTCCGTGCTGCCGTACTCCACCAGCTCGCCCAGCAGGAAAAAGGCCGTGTTGTCCGAGATACGCACCGCCTGCTGCATGTTGTGGGTGACGATGACGATGGTGTATTTCTCCTTCAGCTCCACCGCCAGCTCCTCGATCTTAGAGGTGGAGATGGGGTCCAGGGCGCTGGTGGGCTCGTCCATCAGCAGCACATCGGGCTCCACCGCCAGGGCCCGGGCGATGCACAGCCGCTGCTGCTGGCCGCCGGACAGGCCCAGGGCGTTTTTCTTCAGCCGGTCCTTCACCTCGTCCCAGATGGCCGCCCCCCGCAGGGAGCGCTCTACGATGTCGTCCAGCTTGGCCTTGTTGCGCACCCCGTGGGTGCGGGGGCCGTAGGCGATGTTGTCGTAGATGCTCATGGGGAAGGGGTTGGGCTTCTGGAACACCATGCCGATCTGGCGGCGCAGCTGGCTCACGTCCACGGACGGGTCGAAGATGTCCTCGTCCTTATACTTCACGCTGCCGGTGATCTTCACGTCGGGGATCAGGTCGTTCATGCGGTTCAAGGTCTTCAAAAAGGTGGACTTGCCGCAGCCCGAGGGGCCGATCAGGGCCGTGATGCTCTTTTCGGGGATGTCGATGGTGATATTGTGCAGGGCCTGGTGGCTCCCGTACCACAGGCACATGTTTTCTACGGAAATGATGCCGCTCATAAGGCGCTCCTCTCCTTCAATACGTCTTCAAAGGCCAGCCCGTACCAGTGGGCGGGCTGCCGCTGAGCTGTTTTTTCCACGCAGGCGTTGCAGAACTCCGCCGCCCGCTCCAGTGCCGCCGGAGCGTCTTCCCCCGACAGCAGCGCCCCGCACAGGGCGGAGGCGAACACGTCCCCGGTGCCGTGGAGGGTCCGCTCCACCCTTGGATACTGGATGGACACCGTCCTCTCCCCCAGCCGGGCCAGGTAGCCGATCTCCCGCCCCCGGTGTACGCCGGTGACGATGATGTTCTCCACCCCCAGCTGCTCCCTCAGGGCATCCAGCAGTTCCTCCGCCGGGGCGTCCATGGGCAGGCCGGTGAGCAGGGCGGCCTCGGTGCGGTTGGGGGTGATCACGTGGGCCATGCGGCACAGCTGCCGCATCTTCTCCACCTGCTCCGGGCTGAAGCAGCCGTACAGCGCCCCGTTGTCCCCCAGCACCGGGTCGGCCAGGATCAGGGTGTCTTTTTTTGCAAACCGCTCAACAAAGCTCCGGGCAAAGTCGATCTGCGCCCCATTGGCGAAAAAGCCGGTGTAGATGCAGTCGAACTCCAGGCCAAGCTCCTCCCAGTGGGCGGCAAACTCCTCCATCTCCCGGGTGAAGTCCCGCAGCACATAGCCGGGGAACACCGTCTGGGCGGACAGCACCGCCGTGGGCAGGGGGACAGCCTCCGCCCCCCAGGCGGACACGATGGGGATCGCCGCCGTGAGGGAGCACTTGCCGAAGCAGGACAGGTCGTTCAGCAGGGCCGCCCGCTTCATGCCGGAGCCGTTGACAGGGTTCATAACTCTTTTCTCCTCTTAAAGTACAGGCCCACCAGTCCGGCAGCCAGATTGATGATCAGGGTGAGCACCATCAGGATGGCGGCAATGGCGAAGGCCACCTCGAACTCCCCCTGCTCCTTGGCGTAGACATACAGGGCCACGGTGAGGGTGGCGCCCGGGCGGCGCAGGCCCACAAAGTAGTTGTTGACCGCGTGGGCGAAGCCGGCGGTGAACAGCAGGGCAGCGGACTCGCCCAGGATGCGGCCCACGGCCAGGATGCAGCCGGTGATGATGCCGTCCACGCTGTTGGGCAGCACCACCGTGCGGATCACCCGCCACTTGCCGGCCCCCAGGCCGAAGGCCCCCTCCCGATAGCTCTGAGGGACGGTCTTTAAGCTCTCCTGGGTGGTGCGCATGATGGTGGGCAGGTTCATGATCACCAGGGTGAGGGCCCCCGCCTGAAGGGAGGTCTGCATCCCCAGAAATTCACAGAAGAACAGCATGCCCACCAGACCGTAGATGATGGAGGGGATGCCGGACAGGGTCTCCGCCGCATACTCGATGATGCCCACCATTTTCCGGTTGGAGGCGTACTCCGTCAGATAGATGGCCGCCCCCACCCCCAGGGGCAGGACGATGCACAGGGTATAGATGACGATATAGACGGTATTCAGAATATCGGGCAGGATGCCGATGGTGTCGCTGAGGTAGCTGGGGGAGGTGGACAGCAGCTGCCAGGTGATGTTGGGCACGCCCTTATACAGCACATAGCCCAGCATAAAGATCACCAGAGCGCAGGTCAGCCCCACGGCCAGCAGCATCAGCCCCTTCATCGCCAGGCCGTAGGCCCGGCGGCGTACCGATGTGTTTTTCATCCTCAGCCCTCCTTATCCCGCTTCAGGAAGAAGTTCAGGGTGGCGTTGATGAGCATGATGAACAGGAACAGCACCAGAGCGATGGAGAACAGGGCCTGCCGCTGCAGTCCGCTGGAGTAGCTCATCTCACTGGCCACAGCAGTAGTCAGGAACCGCACGCTCTGGAACAGCTCCGGCATGTTGGGCACGTTGCCGGACACCATCATCACGGCCATGGCCTCGCCGATGGCCCGGCCCACCCCCAGCACCACCGAAGCGGCGATGCCGCTCTTGGCCGCAGGGACGGACACCCGGAACCAGGTCTCTACCGGGGTGGCCCCCAGGGCGAGGGAGGCGTCCTCATACTCCTTGGGCACCGCCTCCAGGGCGGTGACGGACACCTTGATGATGCTGGGCAGGATCATCACCGCCAGCACCACGATGGCGGCCAGCAGGCTGGCCCCGTCGGGCACATGGAACAGCTTGCGGATGCCGGGCACCAGCACCAGCATGCCCACCAGGCCGTACACCACCGAGGGGATGCCGGCCAGCAGGCTCACCGCCCCGCCCACAATAGCCTTTACCCCCGCCGGGGCCATCTTAGCCAGGAAGACGGCGGTGAAAAAGCCGATGGGCACCCCCACCAGGATGGCCCCCGCCGTGCCGTACACCGAGGTGAGGATAAAGGGCAGGATACCGAACTGGGCGCCGGTGGTGGAGTTGGTGGAGGCCCACACCTTACCGAACAAAAAATCGGTCAGGCCGATCTTCCCGATGGCGGGCAGACCGGACAGCACCAGATACACGGTGATCAGCAGGACACAGGCCACGGTGATCAGACCCAGTATAAGGAATATACCATGGATCGCAGCCTCAAGCAAATTCTTTTTAGAGGTCGAAGTTTTCATCGTTCGTTCTCCCGTCAGTCAGGGCGAAAAGCCCCTTGCACCGCAAGGAGCTTTTCGTTCCGTCTGTGTTGTTACGCGACAGGCACCGCACCGGCCTTGGAGATGATCCCGGCCGCGTCAGCGGAGGTGGCGTAGTCGAAGAACAGCTGGGCCGCGGGGGACAGCTCCGTGCCGTCCTTAGTGACCAGGACGAAGGGGCGCTGGATCAGGTAGCTGCCGTCCTTCACGGTGTCCTCGGTGGGGGTCACGCCGCCCACGGTCAGGGTCTTGACCTTGTCGGACACAGCGGCCAGAGAGGCATAGCCGATGGCATTGGGGTTCTGGGAGACGGTGGTGATCACGTCGCCGGTGGAGGTCAGCTCCTGGCGGTACTGGCAGGCGTCCTTGGTGTTGGTGATGGTCTCGAAGCCGTCCCGGGTGCCGCTGCCGGCCTCACGGCCGATCAGAACGATCTCGGCATCGCTGCCGCCCACATCCTTCCAGTTGGTGATCTCGCCGGTGTAGATCTTGGCGATGGTGTCCACATCCAGGTCGGCCACGGGGTTCTCCGGGCTGACGATGATGGCGATGCCGTCCAGAGCCACGATGGTCTCCTTCAGGCCGGAGGACTTCTCGTCATCCTTCAGGGCGCGGCTGGACAGGCCGATGTCGCAGCGGCCCTCGCTGACGGCCTGGATGCCGGAGCCGGAGCCGGTGGGGTTGTAAGTAACGGTGATGCCCTTGTTGGCGTTCATGAAGGACTCGCCCAGAGCGCCGATGACCTTCTCCATAGAGGTAGAGCCGTCGGTGGCCACAGCGCCGGTCACCTCGGTGTTAGAGACGGCAGGGGGATTGGAGGCGGCGCTGGAGCCGCCGCTGGGCTGGTCGTTGGACTTCTGGCAGCCGGCCAGCAGGGACACGGCGCAGGCAAGAGCCAGTGTCAAAGAAAGAAGCTTTTTCATATTACAGGATCTCCTTTTCAGATCGTCCGGCGTTTGTTCCGTCCGTGGACGCCGCCGGAATTTTTTGATGTCTTTTTGCTGTTTACATTGCATAGGATACCGTCCTGTTGTAAAATGGGAAAGCCGGATGATGTAAGATCTGTGTCAAATGTGGCCCATTTATAAAAAAGCCAGTCCACAGCAGAAAAACACCCCCGTCTTCCGTGTATTCAGACGAAAAGCGCTCTCCCCCGTTGACTTTCCGAGAAAAAGCATTATAGTGTATGGGTCTGCCAGGAATGTACCGCCGCCCCATGGAAACACAGGGCGGCTGAAACTATCTTAAGCGGTCCCATGCGGTCCGCTCCTTCGGCTCATTTGCTGTTTATGAAGAAAGGATACCATTATGATAGGGCGTAGATCAAAACAATATGAAATGGACATGTGCAGCGGCTCGCTGGCGGCAAAGATCCTGCTGTTCGCCCTTCCGCTCATGCTCTCCTCCCTGCTCCAGCTGCTGTTCAATGCCGCCGACGTGATCGTGGTGGGCCGGTACGCCGCCATGCCCACCCAGGCCGTGGCCGCCGTGGGCTCCAACGGGGCGCTGATCAACCTGACCATCAACCTGTTCATGGGCATCTCCGTGGGCGCCAACGTGGTGGTGGCCCAGGACCTGGGGGCCGGCCGGGGGGAGAGGGTCGGCCGCAGCATCGAAACGGCCATCACCCTGGCCCTGGTCAGCGGCCTTGCCCTGGCGGTGTTCGGGGTGGTCTGCGTGCGGCAGCTGCTGGAGTGGATGTCCTGTCCGGCGGACGTGATCGACCTGTCCACCCAGTACATGCGCATCTACTTCGTGGGCATGCCCGGCAACCTGGTGTACAACTTCGGCGCGGCCCTGCTGCGGGCCAAGGGGGACACCCAGCGCCCCCTGCGCTACCTCACCGCCGCCGGCGTGATCAACGTGATCCTGAACCTGATCCTGGTCATCGGCCTGCATCTGGACGTGGCCGGCGTGGCCATCGCCACGGTCGTATCCCAGTACGTCTCCGCCGCCCTGGTGGTGTGGTGCCTGACGAAGGAGACCGGCCCCTTCCATCTGGACCTGCGGCAGCTGAAAATGGAGAAGGCCGCCCTGGTGCGGATGATGCGCATCGGCCTGCCCGCCGGCTTTCAGGGCATCCTGTTCTCCATCTCCAACGTGATCATCCAGAGCGCCCTGAACTCCTTCGACAACTCCGCCCTCATCGCCGGGGCCTCCGCCTCCGCCAGCATCGAGATGTTCGTCTACTCCGGCGACAACGCCATCAGCCAGGCCGCCCTCACCTTCGTCAGCCAGAACTACGGCGCGGGCAAGTGCCGGCGGGTAGACCGCGCCGTCGTGCTGTGCACCGTCTACATGGTGGTGTTCCAGCTGCTCTTCGGCAACCTGGCCTACTTCTTCGGCGCGCCCCTGGCCGGACTGTATGTGCCCGGCCAGGAGGAGGCCATCGCCTTCGCCGTGGCCCGCATGGCCTTCCTGCTGCGGCTGCAGTTCATCAACGGCACCATGGACATCGGCGCCAGCGTGCTCCGCGGGCTGGGCTGCTCCTTCTCCCCCATGGTGGTCACCCTGATCGGGGTGTGCGTGTTCCGGGTCTTCTGGGTCTATACGGTGTTCCCCGTGGTCCACACGCCGGAGTCCCTGTATATCTCCTACCCCATCTCCTGGACGGTCACCACCGTGGTGCTGCTGGTCATCTTCCTGGTGCTGCGGAAAAAGCTCTATGCCAGGATGCAGCGGCTCACCTCTGTGCGCACGGCGGAGTCCGACCTGTCCGACGGCGGCAACGGCTGATCCCGCCCCCCTTTATTGACGCGGCACCGTTCCTGTGCTAAAATCCATTCTGCACTGATTCGTCCCATCTCTATCCGGCGAACAGCAGACAGGAGGTAAACAAAACCATGAAACAAGCTATCCATACCGATAAGGCCCCCGCCGCCATCGGTCCCTATTCTCAGGGCATCAAGGCCGGCAGCCTGGTCATCACGTCCGGCCAGCTGCCCATCGACCCCGCCACCGGCGCCTTCCCCCAGGGCATCTCCGCCCAGACCAAGCAGTCCTTGACCAACTGCAAGGCCGTGCTGGAGGCCGCCGGCGCGTCCATGGCCGACGTGATCAAGACCACCGTGTTCCTGCGGGACATGAACGACTTCGCCGCCATGAACGAGGTGTACGCCACCTTCTTCGAGGGGGCCTGCCCCGCCCGCAGCGCCGTCCAGGTGGCCCGCCTGCCCAAGGACGCCGACGTGGAGATCGAGTGCATCGCCGCGCTGTAACGCCCCGCCCTCTGTCCCGACATAAAGATCGCCGTTCCATCCGGAACGGCGATCTTTTATGCTTTCCTATTTCCACCCCCTGTGGTAAGATGGAGGAAACAGGGGACACTTTTATTTGCCTTCCGGCCGCCCCGCGGGCCGGGACATCCATTTTGGAGGGATACTATGAAGTTTTCAGAGATGAACTATGCGCGCCCGGACGTGGCGGCCCTGAAGGAGCAGCTGACGGAGCTGACCCGGCGGCTGGAGCAGGCCCAGACCTATGACGAGGCCAAGGCCGCTTTTCTGGAGGAGGAGAAGCTCTCCCGCAGTCTGAGCACCATGAACAACCTGGCCTATGTGCGCCACAGCATCGACACCCGGGACGCCTTCTACGACGGGGAGATGAAGTTCCTCAACCAGGCGGGGCCGGAGCTGCAGGAGTACGGCCAGCAGTGGACCCGTGCCATGCTGCGCAGCAAGTTCCGCCCGGAGTTCACCGCGGAGTACGGCGAGCTGATGTTCGTCAACGCGGAGATCGAAGAGAAGACCTTTGACCCGGCCATCATCGCCGAGCTGCAGCAGGAGAACGACCTGACCCAGGAGTATGAGAAGCTGCTGGCCTCCGCCCAGATCCCCTTCGAGGGCAAGACCTACACCCTGTCCCAGCTGACCCCCTTCAAGTCCGACCCGGACGACGACCGCCGTCTGGCCGCCTGGAAGGCGGAGGGCCGGTGGTACAAGGAGCACCAGGCCGACCTGGACCGCCTGTACGACCAGCTGGTCCACCTGCGGGACACCATGGGCCGCAAGCTGGGGTACGAGGGGTACACCACCCTGGGCTACTACCGCATGGGCCGCAACTGCTACACCAAGGAGGACGTGGAGAAGTTCCGCGCCGCGGTGGTGAAGTATCTGGTGCCTGTGGCGGACAGCATCTACCGCCGCCAGGCCCGGCGCCTGGGCAAGGAGTACCCCATGTCCTACGCGGACAATGCCCTGGAGTTCCGCTCCGGCAATCCCCGCCCCCAGGGCACGCCGGAGGACATTCTGGATCAGGGCATGAAGTTCTACGGCGAGCTGTCCCCGGAGACGAAGGAGTTCTTCCGCATGATGCTGGACAGCCAGCTGCTGGATGTGCTGTCCACCGAGGGGAAGCAGTCCGGCGGCTACTGCATCGAGCTTGCGGACTATGAGGCGCCCTTCATCTTCGCCAACTTCAACGGCACCCAGGGGGATGTGGAGGTGGTCACCCACGAGGCGGGCCACGCCTTCGCCTACTGGATGAACCGCAAGCGGGTGCCCATGGAGTATATGTGGCCCAGCATGGAGGCCTGCGAGGTGCACTCCATGTCCATGGAGTTCCTGGCCTGGCCCTGGGCCGAGGGCTTCTTCGGCCCGGACGCCCGGAAGTTCCGGTACAGCCATCTGGCCGCCGCCCTCACCTTCATCCCCTACGGCACCCTGGTGGACCACTTCCAGCACGAGGTATACGCCCACCCCGAGCTGACCCCCGCCCAGCGGCACGAGACGTGGAAGAAGCTCCAGCAGATGTATATGCCCTGGGTGCGCCTGGACGGGGACATCCCCTTCTACGCCGAGGGGGAGGCCTGGCAGCGCCAGCACCACATCTACTCCAACCCCTTCTACTATATCGACTACTGCCTGGCCCAGACCGTGGCCCTGCAGGTGTGGGCCCTGAGCCAGAAGGACTTTGCCGACGCCTGGAAGCACTATATGGCCTACACCGTCCAGGGGGGCAGCCGCACCTTTACCCAGCTGCTGGAGCACGCCGGGCTGGATACCCCCTTCGGGGAGCACTGCCTGCGCACCGTCAGCCAGGCCGCCGCAGACTGGCTGGAGGGGTATGACCTGACTGGGATCCGGTGATCTGCCGCCCTGTCAAAAAAGTGATAGAGCTACTTTTTCGGCAAGCTGAAACGCCCCATCTCTATGAGACGGGGCGTTTTTTATCCCTCCAAACCGTGTTTGCCCTTGTCAGGCGACAGCACTCTTGACCTTTTCCAAAAATCTGTTAAGATAGTTGTCTGCGGAAAAATATACAACAGAAATGAGTGTTCAAACATGAAAAGCAAACACAGCGGCTTCAGCGGATCTCTGGGCTTTGTGCTGGCGGCCGCGGGCAGCGCCGTGGGCGTGGGCAACATCTGGCGCTTCCCCTATCTCTGCGCCAAGGACGGCGGCGGCCTGTTCCTGCTGGTCTATCTGGTGCTGGTGCTCACCTTCGGCTTCGCCCTGCTGACCACCGACGTGGCCATTGGCCGGCGCACCAAGCAGAACGCCCTGAACGCCTTCGGCACCCTGCATAAAAAATGGAAGTTCCTGGGCTACCTCACCTTCCTGGTGCCCACGCTGATCATGACCTATTACTCCGTCATCGGCGGCTGGATCACCAAATATTTCGTGACCTACCTGGTGTCCGACGGGACTCAGGCCGCCCAGGACGGCTTTTTCACCGGATTCATCACCGCCCTGGTGGCCCCCATCGTGTTCATGCTGCTGTTCCTGTCCCTGACGGCCTGGGTGGTCTACTGCGGCGTGGAGAAGGGCATCGAGAAGTACTCCCGCTACATCATGCCCGGCCTGCTGCTGCTGATCATCGGCATCGCCATCTTCTCCCTCACCCTGTCCCACACGGACGAGTCCGGGGCCGTCCGCACCGGCCTGCAGGGCCTGGTCGTCTACCTCAAGCCCGACTTTACCGGCATGACGGTGGGACATTTTCTGAACGTGGTGCTGGACGCCATGAGCCAGCTGTTCTTCTCCCTCAGCGTGAGCATGGGGATCATGATCACCTACGGCAGCTATGTGAAGGACGACGTCGATCTGGCCCGGGCCAACGGCCAGATCGAGCTGTTCGACACCGGCGTGGCCTTTCTGGCGGGCATGATGATCATCCCCGCGGTCTATGTCTTCCTGGGCACCGAGGGGATGTCCAAGGGGCCCAGCCTGACCTTTATCAGTCTGCCCAAGGTGTTTGCCGCCATGGGGGGCGCGGGGCGCATCGTGGGGGTCGTGTTCTTCCTGGCCCTGGGTTTTGCGGCGCTCACCAGCTGCGTGTCCGTGATGGAGACCCTGGTGGCCAACTGCATGGAGATCTTCCACAAGACCCGCAAGCAGATGTGCACCATGGTGGGAGTATACTCCCTGGTCACCGCCGTGCTGATCTGCCTGGGCTACAACGTGCTTTACTTTGAACTGCCCCTGCCCAACGGCAGCATCGCCCAGCTGCTGGACGTGATGGACTACATCAGCAACAGCTTCCTGATGCCCTTTATCAGCCTGCTCACCAGCATCCTCATCGGCTGGGTGATCGGCCCCAAGTGGGTGGTGGAGGAGATGGAGAAAAATGGCGAGCACTTCGGCCGCGCCAAGCTCTACAGCGTGATGATGCGCTGGGTGATCCCCGCGGTCATGCTCATCCTGTTCCTCACCTCCACCGGACTGAACCGGGTGATCTTTGGCTCATAAGCAGATAGCGGGGGCCGCCGGCCTTTGGCCGGCGGCCCCCTCTTATTCCATTTCCATTCGTTTATTCGCTCACTTCCGCGGGCCGTCCCTATTCATTGCAGGGGCCGGCACAGCAGCTCCAGATGGTCGGTCAGCTCCTCCGCCCCGTGGTAGCGGTAGATCACCGCCCGTCCGCCCCGGCCCAGGGCCAGCATCTGGAAATAGGAGCCGCTCTCCCACAGCACGGCAAAGTCCGTCCCGGGGCACTGGATCTCCCGCTGCTGCCACTGGATGTTCTGGATGCGCAGGTCCTCCATCTCCGCCATAGCGGCCGCCCGGGTCATGAAGGGCAGGGTGACCTGTAAAGTCACGGTGTCCAGATCCGGGCTGTAATACCCGTTGACCGAGGGCAGCTGGGTGCGCCAGTCCCACGTCTCCTCCGGCTGAAATTCGCTGTATCCGTCCTCCTCCGTGCTGGTCTGCACCGGGGCCAGCAGGGTGGCGGCGGTGCGGCGGAAGGTCCCCTCGTGGGAGGTGCAGTAGTAGGTGGTCTCCAGCTCCACGATGCAGGGGGCCGGGCCCTCCCACACGGGCAGCTCCTGCCGCTCCAGCCGCCAGCTGTTCACCAGCCCCAGCAGGGCCAGCACCGTGATCACCGACAGGACGGCATTTCTCACCGGGGCCGGCTTTCCCGCGGCGGGGGTCCTCCCCTCGGCTGCCGCCTGCCGCAGGGCGCGCAGGCGGCGGGTCCGCTCCACCCCCTGCAGCGCCTCCAACACCGCCCAGATCAGGACCGTAGTGGGGATGGTCAGCAGCAGCTTCAAAAATATCCACGAGTGGGAGGCTCCCACCGCCAGCAGCAGCGCCAGCATCACGCCATAGGCGATGGCCCGCCGGATGTGATACTGCTTCAGCGCCGTATCCAGATCGCTCAGGGCCATGGCCCGACTCTCCCCATCGGAGTAGGGCTCCGGCGCCTGGGGGTCCTCCGTGCGGAACACATAGAATACGTCCCACCCCCCCGCATACTGCCACCCCGCCTGCTCATACAGCTGGCGGCGCAGCTCGCCGTCCGAATTTTTTCTCCGCCCGGAGGGGGCCAGGCGGAAACGGACCTTTTTCTCCTCCCCCCGCTTAAACAGGCAGAAACCGGAGCCCAGCTTGACCAGGGACAGGCCCCGGGCGGCGCAGTCCTCCAGCCATTGCTCCATGGCCGGGGCGTCTCCGGGCCGGACGGGGTCCATGCGGATGACGTATTTCATCGTTCTTCCTCCTTTGCGTCCCGGATGCACTGCTCCAGGCGGCGCAGCTCCCCTTCATAGACCTCCCGCCCGGCGGGGGTCAGGCGGTAGGTGCGTCTGCGGCCCCCGGTGTCCTGCTCCGTCTCTTCGATCAGCTTTTCCTCCAGAAATTTGCCCAGGATGGTATACAGCGTGCCCGGACCCAGCTTCACCCGGCCCTCCGTCCGCCCGGCCACCGCCGCGGCGATCTCTGTTCCGCATACGTCCCGCCGGGCCAGCACCATCAGGGTATAGAACATGGCCTCGGTCAGCGGCCCCCGCGCTCCTGCGCCCACACCAGCCACCTCCTCTTTTATTATCGCGTCTCAATATCGGCTATCGATAATATATCACTTACTCAACATCCTGTCAAGCGCAAAAGAAGCCGCCGTCCAGAGACGGCGGCTTCAAACTATCACAGCTCCTCACCCCACCACGGCGGCCCACAGGGGCAGGGTGACCATGGACAGCAGGGTGGTGAACACCACGCAGCGGGTGGCAAAGGGGGCGTCGCTGCCATATTTGGCGGCGAAGATAGCGGCGGTGGCCCCGGCGGGCATCCCGGTCATCAGCACGCTCACGCCCAGAGGAGCCCTCTCCAGCCCCAGCAGCAGGCCGAGGCCCAGGGCGGCGGCGGGCAGCAGACCCAGCCGCAGCACGCTGAACAGCACAGTGTCCCGGCTGAGGATCGACCGCAGGGGCACATCGGTGAGGATGGTGCCCACGATGAACATGCTCAGGGCGGAATTGCAGTTGCCGATGTAGCGCACCGTCTCGGTGATGACCGAGGGCAGCTGGATCTGGGTGACCATACAGAGGATGCCCAGGTAGATGGCCACCAGACAGGGGTGGGTCAGCACGTTTTTCAGCACCTTTTTCTTATCCGTCCCCTCCCCGGCCACAAAGTAGGAGGTGCCCATGGACCACATGACGATGCGCATGGGGATCAGGAAGATCGAGGTATACAGCACCCCCACCTGGTCATAGATCCCCTCGGCGATGGGGTTGCCCAGAAAGCCGCTCATGGGGACGATGGTGCAGTATTGCAGCACCTTCTTCCGCTGGGAGTCGTACCGCTCAAACAGGGACCGGTTCAAAAGCAGACACAGCACCTGCATCAGCACCGCGCTGAGCAGCAGCAGGCTGCACGAGCGCAGGATGTCCATGTTGAACTCGATCAGACAGGACTTAAAGATGTTGCAGGGGATGACGATGTTGATGCACAGGTCGGACAGGCACCGCTTGCCCGCCTCGTCGATCACGCCCCGCTTTTTCAGCACGGCGCCCGTCAGCATCAGGGCAAACAGTGTCAGCTGAAGGCTGCCCAGTTCCACAATACTCATGGTGTTCTCTCCTCCCGCCCCGGGGGCTTTCAGATCTCCGTCTCAGTATAATTCAACACTTTACATTTGTAAAACTGTAAAATTTATGTACTGATACAGGAAATTTTTGTGAACATCCACGCCGATCGGCGGCTCTCCCGCCCGGTGTGACATCCGCCATGGTCCGGGGGAATAATTTCTTCTGTTTTGTGCGAATTTTCAGTTGACAACGGACCGGGAAGTTTTTATACTTTAGCCAACAACAGTTTAGCGACGGAGAGATACACCATGATGGACCGCTTCTTTTTTGTGCCCTATTATTACTTTACTGTGTCCGCATAGTAAGGCTAATTTGTGGTGCAAAAATAAGCTCGGTAAGAGAGTGTTTCATGCGGCACAGGTTAGACCTGTGCCGCATTTTTCATTTTTCCCGGCCATTTCCCGTCTCTTTCCGCACCCCCGCCCCGGGCGGGGATCACCCCGAAGAACTGAGCCAAAATAGAAAACGGAGGGCAAACTTATGATCGTCGTATTAAAGCACGGAGTTGCACCGGACAAGCAGGAGCAGCTGATGGACTGGCTGAAGGGCCAGGGGCTGAACATCCACGTCTCCCAGGGCGTGTATCAGACGGTGCTGGGCCTGGTGGGCGACACCAGCCGGGTGGACATGGACCTGATCGGCAGCCTGGGCATCGTGGACTCCGTCACCCGGGTGACCGAGCCCTTCAAGTGCTGCAACCGCAAGTTCCACCCCGACGATACCGTGGTAGAGGTGGGCGACGTGAAGATCGGCCACGGGAACTTCTGCATGATCGCCGGGCCCTGCTCTGTGGAGACCGAGGAGCAGATCGTAGCCGTAGCCATGGCGGTAAAGGCCTCCGGCGCCAACATGCTGCGGGGCGGGGCCTTCAAGCCCCGCACCTCCCCCTACGACTTCCAGGGGCTGAAGGCCGAGGGCATCGAGCTTTTGAAGATCGCCCGGCAGGAGACCGGCCTGCCCATCGTCACCGAGATCATGAGCGTGGTGGACCTGCCGCTTTTCGAGGACGTGGACGTTTTGCAGGTGGGCGCACGGAATATGCAGAACTTTGACCTCCTGCGGGAGCTGGGAAAGCTCCGCAAGCCCATCCTGCTCAAGCGCGGCCTTGCCAACACCCTGAAGGAGCTGCTGATGAGCGCCGAATACATCATGGCAAACGGCAACGAGCAGGTCATTCTCTGCGAGCGGGGCATCCGCACCTTTGACGACT
>CAVJLQ010000216.1:0-3181 GCA_963650435.1 Alloprevotella sp.
GCCCATCAGCTTCAACAAGGGCTTTTACACCGTAGACGTGCGGTATTTCTACCGCATCACCGGCGACGCCTTCACCGGGGCCGCCCGCCCGTCGGAGTTCACCGGCCTGGCCGTGTTCAACAAGCGGGCCGTGCTCTTCGGCAGCGAGGGCAGCGCCAAGGTATTCACCTCTACCGCCGCCGACTGCATGGAGGATGAGCAGGGCGCCCCCGCGGTCAGCTCCCCCCTGGCGGTGGTGGAGTCCGTAGACCCCCTGATCCTGGGGATGAAGCTGATGACCGTGGGCGACTGCTGCCCCTGCGACTGCGGCGTGACCGAGATCCCCGCCTTCATCCTGGCCCAGTTCCCCGAGGCCCTGGTGACCGAGGGGGACCTCCACCGCCTGTATGTCACCCTGGGACAGTTCTCCATCATCCGTCTGGAGCGGGACACCCAGCTGCTCATCCCCGCTTACGACTACTGCGTGCCCGAAAAGGAGTGCAGCTGCGACGACGGCCGGTGCGAGGAGCCCGACCCCTGCCAGGTCTTCCGGCAGGTGCAGTTCCCCGTGGAGGAGTTCTTCCCGCCCAATGCCCTGCCCACGCCCCCCAGCGGCTACCGCGAGGTCAGGGCCTGCTGCCGGTAAGCGCGCATGCGCCTGCGGCGGCAGTATCTGACCCGGAACGACTGCTTTCTGGCCGGACGGACCATCACCCCCCGCGGGGTGATGGTCCACTCCACCGGGGCGGATAACCCCCGGGTCAGCCGCTATGTGCCGGGGAATGAGGAACTGGGCCGGAACTCCTCCGGCAACCACTGGGACCGGCCGGGGCTGGACAAATGCGTCCACGCCTTTGTGGGCCGGTTTGCCGACGGAGAGGTCGGCATCGTACAGACCCTGCCCTGGGACTGCCGGGGATGGCACTGCGGCCGCGGCCCTTTGGGCAGCGGCAACGACACCCACATCGGCTTTGAGCTGTGTGAGGACGGCCTTGCCGATGAGCACTACTTCCGGGCCGTCTACGCCCAGGCGGTGGAGCTGACCGCCGCCCTGTGCCGCCGCTTCCGCCTGGACCCGGCGGCGGACGGCGTGGTCCTGGCCCACGCGGAGGGGGCCAGGCGGGGCATCGCCAGCGATCACGGCGACCCGCTGAACTGGTTTTCCCGCTTCGGCGTGACCATGGATGACTTCCGCCGCGACACTTCCGCCCGAATGGAGGAAACGACCGTGACACAGGAACAGTTCGACGCCATGCTGGCCGACTGGCTGCGGCGGCAGGGGGAACAGCCCGCCGACGGCTGGGCCGCCCCTCTGCTGGAGCAGGCCAAGGCCGCCGGCATCACTGACGGCACCCGCCCCCGCAGCTTCGCCACCCGGCAGGAGGCCGCCGCCATGGTCCTGGCGGCACAAGAGTTAAAGGGCAAATAAGCCTGTCGAAAAAGTGGCAAAGCCACTTTTTCGACAATATTAGAGCCCCGGTCTATGACCGGGGCTCTACATTTACATCAGTGGCGCGAAGATCCGCAGGAAGCTGCGATACATACTGACGATGGGGCTCAGGTGCCTGTACTGCCGCAGCTCCACCTTCTGGCTGACGGTAAGGGTCTGCTCGAAGTCCCGGCGGATGTCCGGGATACAGGGGGCCTCGCACAGCCAGACACCGTCCTCGAAGTGGAGGAACAGGCTGCGGTAGTCCAGGTTCACCGTGCCCACGGTGGCGTAGCGGTCGTCCACCACGAAGTTCTTGGCGTGGATGAAGCCGGGGGTGTACTCATAGATCTCCACCCCCGCCTCCAGCAGGGGCGGGTAGTGGGCCCGGGTCACCTCAAACACATAGCGCTTGTCGGGAATGTGGGGGGTGATGATCTTTACGTCCACCCCGGACTTGGCGGCGTTGCACAGGGCAGTGCTGGTGGCCACGTCGATGATCAGGTAGGGCGTGGTGATATAGATATACTTTCTGGCCCGGGAGATCATATTCAGATATACCGTCTGCGCCACCCGCTCGTTGTCCAGGGGGGTGTCGGTGTAGGGCTGGACATACCCCGTCCAGGGCTTTACCGGGAAGGGCGGCGGACGGAAGCGGCTGAAGTCCTCCTCCCAGTTGGAGATGTGGTCCCACATGGACAGGAACATCACCGTCACCGACCAGGCGGCGTCCCCCTCCAGGCGGATCATGCTGTCCTTCCAGTGGCCGAAGCGCACCTTCCGGTTCACATACTCGTCCGCCAGATTGACGCCGCCGGTAAAGGCGGTCTCGCCGTCCACCACGATGAACTTCCGGTGGTCCCGGTTGTTCAGCCGCAGGGACACCAGGGGCACGAACCGGTTGAACACCCGGCACTGGATGCCCCGGGCGGCCATCTGCTCGTTGTAGTTCCGGGGCAGGGTGTACATGCACCCCATGTCGTCATAGATCAGGCGCACCTCCACCCCCTGGGCGGCCTTGCGCTCCAGGATGTCCAGGATGCTGTCCCAGAACTCCCCCGGCTCGATGATGAAATACTCCAGGAAAATATACCGCTTGGCCCTCTCCAGGTCCTCCAGGATCCGGGGCATGGCCAGGTCGCCCAGGGCGAAATACTCCGTCTCCGTATTGGTGTAGGCGGGGCAGGCGGCGTAGTTCTCCAGATACCGGGCCTGTCCGGCGGCATCCTCCCCCAGCACCAGCAGGTCGTCGGCCTTGAAGTCCTCCCGCAGGGCAAGGGCAAACTTTCTGCCGATGTCCTCCAGGCGGCGCGCCGTGCGCTTGGGCACCCGGCCGCCCCCCATCAGCAGGTAGAACACCCCGCCGAACACCGGGAAGATCACCACCAGCAGCAGCCAGACGATCTTATACCCCGGCTCGCTGCGGCTGCTCATGATAGCCAGAGCGGCCAGAATGCTCAGGGCGATACAGGACCAGTAGAAAAAGGCCACATGCTCGGAGAAGGAGGTGACCATCAGCACCAGGGTGACGATCTGGGCGAGCAGAGCCACCCCCACCAGCACAGAGCGGTGGAACAGGATGCGGTTGAGCTTTTTCATCTGCCGTGCCCCCTTTCCGTTTTAGCCGGACGTCCGCCCTGTCAGGGCATCTGCTCCAGCCAGCAGCGGATCTGCCCCTGCTGGATGGTGATCACGCCGTAGCTGCTGCGGGCCGTGCCCGGATTCATCACCCACAGGCCGTCCTCCAGCTGTTCACAGTATGCCCGGTGGGTG
>CAVJLQ010000217.1:0-8466 GCA_963650435.1 Alloprevotella sp.
GGAGTAACAAATGGAACATATCCTTTCCTACTTCGGCACCTATACTCCGGCAGCCGACGGGGCGGTCGCCTCGTTCAAGTTCGAGTATCTGTGCAGTCTGGGCTTTGCCGCCATCGTCATCTTCGCGGGCCGGTGGATGGTCGCCCACAACAATGCCCTGAAGAAGTTCGCCATCCCCGCCCCCGTGGTCTCCGGCCTGCTGTTCTCTATCATCATCGCCGTGATCAAGAGCACCGGCGTCATGGCCATCAGCTTTGATGTGGGCACCATCAAGGATCTGTGCCAGAACATCTTCTTCCTGTGCGTGGGCTTCGGCTTCAGCTACAAGCTGCTGCGCAAGGCCGGCGGCAAGCTGTGTATCAAGATCGCCGTGGCCGCCTGTGTGCTGATCACCCTGCAGGACATCGTGGGTGTCCTGGTGGGCAAGGTCATCGGCCTGCACCCCCTGCTGGCCCTGCAGTGCTCCTCCGCCTCCATGTCCGGCGGCGTGGGCACCGCCTCCGCCTTCGGCCCCATCTTCATTAAAGAGTTCGGCGCTCCCGACTCCGCCACCACCGTGGGTGTGGCCGCCGGCACCCTGGGCAACATCATGGGCTCCCTTATCGGCGGTCCTGTGGCTGCCTTCCTGATCTCCCGCCACCACCTGAAAGCTGACCCCAACGATAAGCCTGATGCCGAGATGACCGGCAATGTGCCCGAGTTGAACAACGGCCGTATGGTCTCTACCTTCGCTCTGTGCCTGCTGGCCGCTGCTCTGGGCATGCCCATCTACTGCCTGTTGGACAACATCCCCACCATTGAGATGCCCAAGTTCATCGGCTGCCTGTTCGCCGGCGCGATCGTCCGCAACATCATGGAGGCCTGCAACATCCAGTTCAATGTTCCTGAAGTAGACGCCATCGAGCACATGTTCCTGGAGCTGTATCTGGCTCTGGTGCTGATGACCATCGACATCACCGCTCTGGCTCCCGTTGCCGGTCAGATGGGTGTGATCCTGCTGGCTCAGGCGATTTTGATGGCTCTGTTCGGTATCTTCGTCTCCTTCAACATGTTTGGCCGCGACTACGGCGCCGCCGTTATGACCGCTGGCAACTGCGGTTGGGGCTGCGGTTCCGGCCCCAACGCCGTGGCTAACGAGAAGGCCGTTATGGACCAGTACGGTTGGCACAATGTGGCTTGGGTGCTGTACCCCTCCTTCGCCGTGATCATTGACGACATCTACAACCCCATCTTCCTGTCTATCTTCGCCGGTATCGTGGCGTAACAGGACCTTCTTCAAGAGCCCCTCTCTTTTCTCACACCCGGCGCCTCGCCTGAGGCGCCGGGCCTTTTTATCCCCGCCGCACAAAGGAAAACGATGATCGCTACAGGAAACAGTGGTTGTGCAAAGCCGGTTTTTGTGTTATACTGCGCTCAATGGCCGTTTTTCGGCCGCAGGCAGGATGACAGGGAAAAGGGGGACATGGCCGGTGAATGTGCGCAGGATATGGACAGGAACGGCGGCGCTTCTTCTGCTGCTGACCGCGGCGGCGTGCGCCCCGCGCCCGGCGCAGCTGGAGGTGCTGACCATCGGCACCGCGGACAGCGGCGGCACCATGTACCCCGTGGGCCGGGCCATTGCCGGGGCCATGGCCAGCGAGACCCGGAAGCTGAACGTAGGGGCCTCCACCGGGTCGGAGAAGAACATTGCGGACCTGTCCTCCGGCGAGATCGACCTGGGTCTGGTCACGGCGGATGCCGCCTATGACGCGCTGCAGGCCGGAACGGCGGAGGGCCTGCGGGCCATCGGCGCGGTGTACGTGAGCGTATCCACCTGGCTGGCTCCGGCGGACAGCGGCCTTCTGTATGTCCATGATATGACGACAGAACGCCTGGGCGTGGGGCCGGAGAACTCAGTGACGGAGCAGACGGCTCAGGTGAGCCTTGAGGTGCTGGAGACAGACGGCGTGAGCCCCACGCTGGAAAACTGCAGCCTGGAGCAGGGCTGGCGTGAGCTGGCCGAGGGCAAGCTGGACGCGGTCCACGGCTTTGTGGGCACACCGGCGGAGGGACTGGTGAATCTGTCCCAGCAGCTGCCCTGCAATGTGCTGCGGTATACGCAAGAGGAGCTGGAGCGGATCCTGGGGGCCAACAAGGTGTACTGCGCCGCGGTCATCCCCGCGGAGAGCTACGCCGGCCAAGTGGAGGAGGTCCCCACCTTCGGCAGCAAGTGTCTCCTGTGTGTGGACGCCTCGATGGATGAGGAGCTGGTCTACGCCCTGACCCAGGCCCTGTGGCAGGCGCGGGACACCCTGAAGGAGGAGCACCCGGCGCTGGCTGTGCTGCAGGAGGAGGGCTTCCTGTGGGAGGGACTTCCCGTGGCCCTGCACGAGGGCGCGGAGCGGTTTTATCAGGAAAACTGTCCCGGCTTTGAGAAGTGAAAAATACACCCCTGGCCATCGGCCAGGGGTGTGTTTTTTATTTACGAATATAGGTGTAATACCGGAAGGACAGCCCGTCGTGCTCCATGGGGTCGGAGACGTCCTGTACCTGCCAGGCGGGGTCGGCGTCCAGATCAGGGAAAAACTTGTCCGCGGGAAAGACGGCGTCTATGCGGGTGATATGGGCGGTGTCGCAGTAGGGCAGCAGGGCGGCGTAGACCGACGCGCCCCCCACCACGAAGCTGTCCGCCGGGGCGGCGGCCAGCAGCTGCTCCAAGCTGGGATATACCTCGCCCCCCTCCGGGGCAAAGGCGGGATCCCGGGACAGGATCAGGTTCCGGCGGCCCTTCAGGGGCCGTCCTCCGGGGAAGGTGGCCATGGTCTTGCGGCCCAGGATCACCGGGTGCCCGGTGGTCAGGGCCTTGAAATGCTTCAGATCCTCGGGGATGTAGATCAGCTGATCACCGTCCTTCCCGATGGCCCAGTTTTTGTCAACAGCTACGATGAGATGCATGGCTCCGCTCCTCACACCGCCACGGGGATCTTTGCGTCCAGGGGGTGGGCCTGATAGCCCTCCAGCCTGACGCTGTCCTTGGTGAAGGCGTAGAAGTCGGTGACCGCGGGGTCCAGGGTGAACTTGGGGGCGTCATAGGGCTGGCGGGCGATGATCTCTTCCACCACGGGGACGTGGCGGTCGTAGATGTGGCAGTCGGCGATGACGTGAACGAACTCGCCGGCCTCCAGCCCGGACACCTGGGCCAGCATGTGGGTGAGCACGGCGTACTGCATCACGTTCCAGCCGTTGGCGGTGAGCATATCCTGGCTGCGCTGGTTCAGGATAGAGTTCAGGGTGTTGCCGGAGACGTTGAAGGTCATAGAGTAGGCGCAGGGATACAGGGCCATCTCGCTCAGGTCGTGGTGGTTATAGATGTTGGTGAGGATGCGGCGGCTGGCGGGGTCGTGCTTCAGGTCCCACAGCACCTTGTCCACCTGGTCCATATCCCCCTGGGGATAGTGGTGCTTCACCCCCAGCTGATAGCCGTAGGCTTTGCCGATAGAGCCGTTCTCGTCCGCCCAGGCGTCCCACACATGGCTGCCCAGATCGCGGATGTTGTTGGACTTCTTCTGCCAGATCCACAGCAGCTCGTCCACAGCGGACTTCAAAAACTGCTTGCGCACGGTCAGGATGGGGAACTCCTCCCGCAGGTCATAGCGGTTGACCACACCGAACAGCTTGATGGTGTGGGCGGGGGTGCCGTCCTCCCAGCGGGGACGGACGGGGCGGTCTGTATCCCACACGCCCCGGGACAGAATATCCTTGCAGTTCTGAATAAAGACCTGATCGGCGTAGCTCATGGCGGCTCCTCCTCATTAGCGGCAAAACATATTTTTGTCATTGTAGCACAAAACCGCGCCCTTAGCAACGTCTTGCCGATTTATTTTCCGTCCGCCGCACTCTGGTGGAGATGCAGGTATTTTTCCCGGGTGGCCAGCCCGCCCCGGATGTGCCGCTGGGCCTTGTTTTCCTCCAGCACCGCCATGACCTGCAGGGCGAGGGGGCGGTTGAAGTGGGGCAGGCGGTCCCGAATATCCTTGTGGACCGTGGATTTTGAAATGCCGAATTTGCGGGCGGCGGCGCGGACGGTGGCCCGGTCTTCTATGATGTACAGGGCCAGCGCGCAGGCCCGGTCTTCCATGTTCCCTTTCACAACGACAAACACTCCCCTGTTTTGGGCGAAGCCCGCAGTTGTGATATGTATATGCGGGACAGGGGGAAAAAAGAAAGGGGGAAGGGTCTATTTTTGCCTGGCGGCCTATTCCTTCAGCGCGTCGATCAGCTGGAGCACCAGCGAGATCTTTGCAGGCGTCAGTCCGTCGAGACTGATGAGATATTGACTGTCCGGCGAGCGCCTGCCGCTGATGCCCAGAAGGTAATCTGAGGAGACGTTATACAGCCGCGCCAGCTTGATCAGCGCCTCATAAGACGGCTGGCGGATGCCGTTTTCATAGGCCGAGACCACAGATGCCGTTCCGCCGATCCGCTGTGCCACCTGGCTCTGCGTCCAATTCTGCTCCCGGCGGAGCTCCCGGAGCTTTGTTCCTAATTCAACCATCAGCAATATCCTCCTTTACTGGGAGTTTATATGCTTGTGATACTCTTATGGATGAATCAGCAACTGATAGTTCATTTATCATAAAAATCCACGATGATGGTCTTGACCCCGGGGGAGAACGGTCGAGATCGGCATGGGGGCCATAACGTATCTGACCAATAGACGCAAGAGCTCCCTCCGCGATGTGATCATGGATGGACCAGGAACGACCTGCATTGGGCTGAGGCTCCCGGGACGGCTCTGCCGAGCGTAAGGGAAAGGCCGCTGGCGGTGCCAGCGGCCTTTCCCTTACCTGTTCAAACTCAGTTCTTACATACCCAGTGTCAGGCCCTGGTGCTCCGACAGGCCGTCCTTGGCCAGCATCCGCTCCAGCACCTCCACGTCGGCGGTGATGTCCATGGCATCCCCCTGGAACAACAGGTCCAGCTGGGTCTCAAAGCCCTCCACCACCTTGTCCATCATGCTCTCGATGCGCTCCATGGCGGCGGTGATGTTCTCCCCCGCCACCTCCTGGTCCTCCAGCTGGGCATAGGCCCGCAGGATCTTCAGGGTGGTGGGCAGGTAGTAGCTGAGGAAGCTGTGCAGCTGGGGGGACTTATCCGGGTGGGACTTCTGATAGTCGAAGATCTTGGCGGTGATCACGCCGATGCGGTCGATCTGGGCGGAGAGCTTTTCGTTGTCGATGTCGTCGTTCACCGCGCGGATCTCCTTCAGGACGGCGTTCTCCGGGCTCTCCTCCGGCGCGGCCTTGGCAGCGGGCGCGGCCTTGGGCTTCTCCTCCACGCCGGCGCCGGACAGGATCAGCTGGTCCCCGCCGTAGTCCACATAGCCCGCGGGGAACAGGTCGTACTCCAGCATGTCCTCCAGCGTCTCGCGCACCTTTTCCGGGGCGGTGCCGGTGGCGGAGGCCAGGGAGGAGATGGACACCACCTTCTTGTCGCCGATCATATTCAGATACTGGCGGAACAGCCGGGCGCGCTTTTTCCGCCGCAGGCCGGTCCACAGCATGCCGCCGCCCACGGCGGTGAAGCAGAGGAGGGGGACCGTCTCCTGTAAAAACCAGGCGATGTCGGGCAGCACCCAAAGGTACTCCGCCGCCGTAGTGAGGAAGCTGATGCTGAAGATGGCCGTCAGGATGCCGCCCCACAGGGTGAGGGACTTGCCCTTTTTGGCCAGCCGGTCCAGCATATAGGAGCTGCGGCCCTTCCGCCCGGCGGGGGCGGCGGCGGGGCGGGACGTCTGCTGGGGGGCGGACTGGCCCCGGTAGGCGGAGGTGCTGGTCCTGGCCCCCAGATTCTGCTGCTGGCCCGCCGCGGTCTGCGGCGCCTTCTTTTTGTTGTCGTCCCCGTTGAGCATCTTCATCACGATCATCAGGATGCCCACGGGGGCAGCGATGCCGGTGATGATCAGGCCCAGAGCGATCGCCCAGTACCAGCGGTCATTACGGCCTGAATTGCTTCCGTATTGTGCCATAGCGCAGAATACCTCCCCCGGCGGCTCCCGGCCGCCCCAAAAGAGGGGAGGGGGAGCGCCGCCGCACACATAAATTCCTGTACCCATTAGAATACCACAAAGGGGGGAAGAAGGCCATAAAAAAATTCTTAAAATCGGGAAAATTTCCTGGGCCGGGCGGGGCGGTCTGTAACTGTTCTGTAATTGTATCCCGGGCGGGAAAGTGATATAATATCACGGCCTGGGCCGCGGGGACGCGGCGCGGGCTGAACAGAACACACAGCCGGCCCCCGGGCCGGCCATGAAGGAGAATGAAATGATGGAAGGCAAGCATGAGCAGCAAAAGCCGGCCGGGCGCAAGGGGCCCGTGGTGCTGGTCGTGGCTGCGGCTGTGCTGGCGGCAGCATACATAGGTCTGTGCGCCTGGGTGGGCGGACAGGACAGGGCGATGCCCAATGTGAGCGTGTCCGGCATCGACGTGTCCGGGCTGACCGCGCGGGAGGTCAACGAGACCGTGGCCCGGGCGCGGCAGGAGTTGGGCAGCGCCGCGTCGGTCCGGCTGAGCTATCAGAGCTGGAGCGGCGTGCTGTACGGCGACCAGCTCCAGACCGCGGACGAGGACGCGGGGGCCGCTGCCGTGGCCGTGGGGCGGGAGCACTTCCTGACCCAGGGCTTCCAGTATCTGCGGCATCTGGCCGGCGGCGGGGACGAGGCTGTGACCGGGGGCGAGGACGTGCCCCAGGAGCAGCCCGAGCTGGACCGCGTGCTGGCGGAGCTGGGCGCACAGATGGGCTTTTCCGCCAACCAGGCCAGCTATGAGGTCAAGGGCGACAGGCTGGAGATGACCAAGGGCACCACGGGCCGCTCTGTAGACCGGCAGCAGGTGCTGTCCTCCGCTGCCTCCGCCATGGCAGAGGCGTACCGCCAGGCCGCGGAGTCCGGCGGACAGGCGGCTGAGACGGAGCTGGATCTGTCCCCCATGGTGAAGGAGATGCCTCCGGAGGCGCCCGACTTCGGCGCGCTCTATCAGCAGCTGCACACCGAGGTGGTGGACGCCGCCATGGACCCGGAGACCTATGAGATCACCGAGGGGCAGGACGGCGTGGATCTGGACCTGTCCGCTCTGGAGCGGGAGTATGACCAGGCCGGGGAGGGGGAGACCTTCTCCGTCCCCCTGACCATCACCAAGGCCAAGGAGACCAAGGCCACCTTGGAGAGCAAGCTGTTCAAGGACGTGCTGGGGCAGGCCACCAGCAAGGTGAGCGGCACCGCCAACCGCAAGACCAACGTGAAGCTGGCCGCGGCGGCCTGCAGCGGCAAGATCCTGCTGCCCGGCGAGGTGTTCTCCTATAACGGCACCACCGGCAGCCGCACGGCGGACAAGGGCTATCTCCCCGCCCCCATCTATGTGGGCGGCAAGTCCCAGGACGACGTGGGCGGCGGCATCTGTCAGCCCTCCTCTACCATCTACTACGCGGTGCTGCACACCACGCTGGAGATCGTAGAGCGGCACAACCACACCTTCGCCGTGGGCTATGTGCCCGACGGCATGGACGCCACCGTCTATTACGGCAGCCTGGACTTCCAGTTCAAGAACAGCACCGACTACCCCATCAAGATCGTCACCGAGAGCTACGACAAGGACGGCAGCCGCTATCTGACGGTGAAGATCCTGGGCACCAACGCCGACGGCCGCTACGCCAAGCCCGAGCGCACCCAGTTCGACTGGGAGGAGCCCACCACCGTCTATAAGCCGGACAGCTCCGTGGCCCGGGGCACCCTGGTGCTGGACAAGGAGCAGTACGCCTATAAGGGGCGCAAGGCCCAGACCTTCCGGTATATCTACGAGAAGGACGGCACCCTGGTGGAGAAGCAGAACCTGGGCGTGAGCAAGTACAAGATGCGCCCCCACACCTATTATTACAATCCGGAGGACGGCGACCCCTCCACCTGGACGGACGGCCAGCCCCCCAAGTCTACGGTGGATCCCGGCACGACCACAGACCCCGGCACGACGGTGGATCCCGGCACGGCCACAGACCCCGGCACCACCACCGACCCCGGGACTGCCACGGATCCCGGCACGGCCACAGACCCCGGCCAGACCGGGGGCAACGGCCCCGCTGGGGAGGGCGGACATCTGCCCGGCCAGTCCCAGTCCGGCGAGGAGACGCCGGAGCAGCCCTGATCACAGCGCCCCCGCCCCGGCAGGGGCGGGGGCTTCTTATGGAAAGAACGCGCAGCGCAAAGGAGCGAATGAGCATGTTTCAAGGTTTCAGTCAGGGGGCGGTGGACTTTCTCTGGGGCATCCGCTTCAACAATGAGCGCGGCTGGTTCCTGGCCCACAAGCAGGAGTATCTGGATCTGCTGGACGCGCCCTTGAAGGAGCTGGGCCGACAGCTGCGGCAGGCCATGGACGGGGAGTTCCCGGAGCTGGGTCTGAACCTCCATGTGTGCCGCATCTACCGGGACGCCCGGCG
>CAVJLQ010000218.1:0-7496 GCA_963650435.1 Alloprevotella sp.
CCCTATGACCCCCGGGTGGATCTGCAGGCATTTATTTCGTAGGGCAAGGGCTCTGCCCTTGCCGGATCGGCCCGGTGGGACACCGGCCCCTACATGATGCGTGAAACGGGCGTTATTTCCCGCAGGGGCGGCCTGTGGCCGCCCCAACATACAGACAAAAACGAAAAAGGAGAGATGGCCATGGCGGAAGCATACGCCGTTGAGATGCGGGGCATCACAAAGACCTTCGGCAGCGTGGTGGCCAACCACGACATCGACTTGGACCTGCGCCGGGGGGAGATCCTGGCCCTGCTGGGGGAGAACGGCTCCGGCAAGACCACTCTGATGAACATGCTCTCCGGCATCTACGCCCCCGACGCCGGGTCCATTTTGGTGGAGGGCAGACCGGTGACCATCAAGTCGCCGGAGGACGCCAAGCGCCTGGGCCTGGGCATGGTGCACCAGCACTTCAAGCTGGTGGATGTGTTCTCCGCCGCGGACAACATCTGGATGGGCCGGGAGAAGGCGGGCTTTCTGCTGAAGAAGGACCGCTATGAGCAGGTCGCCGACATGGCCAAGCGCTTCGGCTTCGACCTGGACCCCCGCAAGCAGGTGCGGAACATGTCCGTGTCGGAGAAGCAGACCCTGGAGATCGTCAAGGTGCTGTACTACGGCGCCAAGGTCATCATCCTGGACGAGCCCACCGCCGTGCTCACGGTGCAGGAGATCCGCAAGCTCTTTGACGTGCTGCGCCGCATGAAGGAGGAGGGCCACTCCATCATCATCATCACCCACAAGCTCAACGAGGTGATGGAGATCTCCGACCGGGTGGCCATCCTGCGCAAGGGGGAGCATATCACCACCGTGAACACCGCCGAGACCACCGAGCAGGAGCTGACCGAGTGGATGGTGGGCCGGAAGGTGGACCTGAACATCGACCGCCCCGCGGTGGAAAAGACCCGCCCCCTGCTGGAGATCCGGGATCTGACCATCCGCAGCGACGAGGGGGCCGTGGCCATCGACCGGGTGAACTTCTACATCCGGGGGGGCGAGATCCTGGGCGTGGCCGGGATCGCCGGCTGCGGCCAGAAGGAGCTGTGCGAGGCCATCGCCGGCCTGCGGCCCATCGACAGCGGCCTGATGATCCACAAGGGGGACAACATCGTGGGCCTGTCCCCCAAGGAGATCCTGGAGAAGGGCATCTCCATGTCCTTCATCCCGGAGGACCGGCTGGGCATGGGCCTGGCCCCCTCCCTGTCCATCGCGGACAACATGCTGCTGAAGAGCTATGCCGACGCCAAGGGCCCCTTCGTGGACCGGAAGCAGGGCCGGGCGGACGGCGAGAACGTGATCCGGGAGCTGGAGGTGGTCACCCCCTCGGTGGACACCCCGGTGCGGCGGCTGTCCGGCGGCAACGTGCAGAAGGTGCTGCTGGGCCGGGAGATCAAGGCCGGCCCCAACGTGCTGGTCACGGCCTACCCCGTGCGGGGGCTGGACATCAACTCGTCCTACGCCATTTACGGCATCCTGAACCGGCAGAAGCAGGACGGGGTGGGCATCCTCTTCGTGGGGGAGGACCTGGACGTGATGATGGCCCTGTGCGACAAGATCATGGTGCTGTGCCACGGCAGGGTGATGGGGGTGGTCCACGCGGACAAGACCACCAAGGAGGAGCTGGGCCTGATGATGACCGGGGCCCTGGACCTGACCCACCGGTATGAGGACAAGCCCGCCGGCATCGCCCGGGACACCAACATCGACCCCGCCGATCTGGCGGAGATGGCCCGCCAGGAGCGGGCCCAGCAGGAAAAGGAGGGGGAGTAAGATGCGCTTTCATGTGGTCAAGCGGGACAGCTGCCCCTGGTGGAAGCAGCTGCTGTTCTACCTTCTGGCCGTGGCCGTGGCTCTGGCCATCGGCGGCTGCCTGCTGCTGGCCCTGGGGGTCAGCCCCCTGGAGTACTACTACCGCATGTTCACCATGGGCATGGTGGGCAACAAGATCGCCTATAAGACCTTTGAGAACTATCTGAACGTCTTTGTCCCCCTGGCCATCACCGCCTCTGCCCTGTCGCTGGCCTTTAAGATGCGCTTCTGGAACATCGGGGGCGAGGGGCAGTTCATCGTGGGCTCGGTGGCCGCGGCGGCGGTGGCCTTTAAGGCCGGGCCCGCGCTGGGCAGCGGGGCGACCCTGGTGCTCATGTGTCTGGCGGCCATGGTGTGCGCCGGGCTGTACGGCGTGCTGGCCGCGGCGCTGAAGGTGAAGTTCGGCACCAACGAGACGCTGCTGACCCTGATGCTCAACTACATCGCCCTGTACTTCCTCACCTATCTCGCGGAGACCAAGGCCGACTGGAACTTCTTCCTCAGCGAGCAGTCCGCCCGGCCCACCTTCGCCTCCTTCGGCAAGATCGTCGCCTTCCCCAAGTTCGCGATCGGAAAATTCAACCTGAACCTGTGCGTCATCCTGGCCTTCGTCATCGGCGTGCTGCTGTACCTGTATCTGAAGTACACCAAGCACGGCTACGAGATCGCCGTGGTGGGGGACAGCCCCGGCTCCGCCCGGTACGCGGGCATGAAGGTCAGCCGCATCGTGCTGCGCACGGTGTTCCTGTCCGCCTGTCTGATCGGCCTGGCCGCCGCCTTCAAGGTGGGCACCGTGGGCATCCTGTCCACCTCCATCACCAACGACGTGGGCTGGACGGGCATCATCGTGGCCTGGCTGGCCAAGCTGAACACCGGGGTGATCTTCCTGGTGTCCGCCTTGATCAGTATGCTGCACTACGGCTCCACCGTGGCGGCGGCCACCTTCTCCCGGGTGGACTCCAGCTTTGCCAATATGCTGCAGGGCGTGATCCTGTTTCTGGTGCTGGCCGCCGATTTTATGATCCGCTTCAAGCTGGTCCGCGCCGGGAAGGAGGGCAAATAAATGGATAAGACCGCTGTTATCACCTCGTTCCTCCACAACATCGTGGTGTACAACATCCCCCTGCTGTACGGCACCGTGGGGGAGATCTATGTGGAAAAGTCCGGCAGCCTGAACCTGGGCGTCGAGGGCATCATGGCCGTGGGGGCCATCTTCGGCTACATCGTGGGCTGCTGGGCCAACTCCATGGCCGTGGGCATCCTGACCGCCGCCCTGTGCGGGGCCCTGTGCGGCCTGCTGTTCGCATGGCTCACCGTGTCCCTTCAGGCCAACCAGAACATCACCGGCCTGACCATGACCACCTTCGGCCTGGGCGTGTACTTCTTTGTGGGCAACGCGGTGAAGGCCGTGTCCTGGCCCGCCATGGGGGACTACCCCAGCATCAAGAACGGCTTTGCGGACCTCCCCCTCCCCGGCCTGTCCGGGCTGCCGGTGGTGGGCCAGGGCCTGTTCACCCACAACCTGCTGGTCTATCTGGCGGTGGTGGTGGCCGTGGTCTCACAGCTGTATCTCAGCCGTACCCGCGCCGGCCTGTGCCTGCGCTCCATCGGCGAGGATCCCGCCGCCGCCGACTCCGTGGGCATCAACATCAAGCGGTATAAGTACATCCACATCTGCATCGGCTGCGCCATCATGGGCGTGGGCGGGTACTACATGGGGCTGAACATGTCCGGCTCCTTCTCCAGCGGGTGCTGGATCAACGGCTACGGCTGGATCGCGGTGGCCCTGGTGATCTTCGCCAACTGGAACCCCGCCCTGGCCATCCTGGGCACCTTCGTGTTCGGCTTCTTCAACACCCTGCGGGTGTCCGGCGGCGGTCTGGCCGCCGCCTTTCCGGAGACGCTGGGCTGGCTGGCCGCCATCCCCTCTCAGCTGTATCAGGCCCTGCCCTTCCTCATCACCGCCCTGGTGCTGGTGGGCTCCTCTATGAAGAAGAACGGCAGCAGCGGCGCCCCGGCCGCTTTGGGGCTGAATTATTTCCGTGAGGAGCGGTAGATCTGATCCCCTCCCACCCACCCGCTTATGGTATAGGGGGTAAACCCCCTATGACCCCCGCGGGCGGATAATATCCGCCCCTACAAGAGAAAAGAAACGTGATCCGTAGGGGCGGCCTGTGGCCGCCCGCGGGCCGGTGAGGACACCGGCCCCTACAAAAAAGCACGAACGCTACGCGCCGCAGGGGCGGCCTTTGGCCGCCCGTCTCAAGGCCCCCTTGCGAAAGGGGGCTGTCGCCGCCGTAAGGCGGTGACTGGGGGATTCCGTGCGAAGAAGCATTCTCGTTAGAATCCCCCCGCCACTTCGTGGCCCTCCCCCCTTTGGCAAGGGGGGCCTGCGGGCCGAAGGCCAGAGGGGGTAGGGATCATCGGGCCCTACATGGTGCGTGAAACGGGTGTTATTCCTCGTAGGGGCGGCCTGCGGCCGCCCGCGTGCCCAACAAAAAACACCCCCGCTGCCGGCGATGCCGGCGGCGGGGGTGTGCTTGCTGTATGGGGGGACGGCTCAGCCGTCGGTCTCGGTCTCGATGGCGGCCAGCTCCTGGGCCACGGTGTTGCGCAGGGCGGTCAGGTTCTCGTAAAAGGTCTTCAGATCCATGGAGTCGTACACCTCGTTGGTGGCGGCGGGGTTGCTGTCCAGCAGCTTCTCGTTGTCCTGGGTCATCAGGTAGGTCACATAGTCATCCCGGTAGTTGTCGGCGATGATGGGCAGGCGCAGGATGATGTGATAGCCGAAGGCGCTCTCCACGATCCCGCTGAACTCCCCCTCCTTCAGGGCCAGAGAGGCATTCTCGAAGGGCTCTACCATCTGGCCCTTCTGGGCGTCGTAGCCGTCGGGGTTGGAGGACAGGCCGGTGTCCTCACTGTACTGATGCATCAGGTCGTCGAAGAGGGCCACGGGGTCGCTGCTGCCCTCCAGCTGGGCCAGGATGTCCTCGGCCAGCTTCCGCTTCTCCGCCACGGTGGCCTCGTCCAGGGGCTCATACTCCCCGGTGTACTTGCCGTTCTCGTCGGTGAGGGGCTTGGAGGTGTCCACAGTGGTCAGCAGGATGTGCTTTGCCCGGTAGGCGATGCCCAGCTCGTCGGCGGCGTAGGCCAGCACCTGGGCGTCGGTGGGCCGCTGGGCGCCGTTCTCGCCGTAGCGGGCCTCCTGGATGGCGCTGGAGGCCATGGTGGACAGGCGCATGTCCAGATAGGACTGCCGGGTCAGGGGGATCTGCCACAGGTAGTGCTGGGCCATTTCGGCCCCGCCCAGGTCCTCCGCCATCTTATCCAGGTTGGCCTCGTCCTCGGCCAGCTGGCTGTCGTCCACGGCCACGCCCTCCCGGGCGGCCTCGCCGGGCAGCAGGGCGTACAGCTGGGCCATCTGCAGGGCGGCCTCTTTGATGGCGTCCTCCATGGTGCCGGAGCCGCTGTCCTGGTCCCAGGGCAGGTCGGTGCCGAAGTACTGGGCGTACTGGTCGGCGTAGGAGGCCGCCCACTGGAGCCACTGGGCGGCGGTGATGTCCACCCCGCCGGTCTGGGCCACCACCGTGTCCCCGGCGACGCCCGCCGTGGCCAGATAGGGGTCGGTCACTCCGGTGAGATCCAGGGTGGGCTCCTCCGTCTGGCTGGAGGAGCCGGAGGAGGAAGAGCCGGAAGAGGAGGAGCTGCCGGCGGGATCGCCGGACTTGCAGCCGGCCAGCAGGGACAGAGACAGGGCGGCGCACAGGGCCAGCGCCCCAAAGCGCTTCATATTCATAGGGTCAAACTCCTTTCATTTCTAAGGCCATTATACCACGGCGGGGGCGGCGGAGCAAGGTCACTGCTCCCCCTCCAGGAAGTAGGCGGCCTCGGCGTCCGCCGTGGCCAGGGCGAAGGCCAGGGGGTACTTCTGGAACGCCTGGCCCACGGTGCGGGCGTCCTCCGGGCCGGAGAAGCCCATGTGCCAGCGGATGGCCATGGCCTCCTCCCGGGACAGGCGGACGAAGCCGTTGACGATGTACACGCTCTTCTCCCCGTGGCCGTAGGGCAGGGGGTCGTCGAAGGTGTAGGTGGGCACCCGCTCCCACTGGCCGGTGGCGTCGTTCTTCACGTTGCGGAAGCCCTTCTTGTAGCAGCCGATCTTGCAGGCGTCGTGGAGCAGGGCCACCAGGGCGATGGTCTCGTCGCTGTACTCCAGGCCGTACAGCTCCTGCACCCGCTCCCGCTGGAGATAGTCCACCAGGCAGTGGTACACGTTCAGGCTGTGCTCGCACAGGCCGCCCTCATAGGAGCCGTGGTACCGGGCGGAGGCGGGGCAGGTGAAGAAGTCGCTCTTGTTCTCCAGGTAGTCCAGCAGCTTGTCTGCCCCCTCCCGGTGGATGTTGGTCTTGAAGATCTCGATAAATTCCTCTTTGCAGGACATAGATGTTCCTCCTGTTGTTGTGACAGATCTTGATGGGGGTCCCGGCGTAGTGTACTTTGCGAGGACGATGTAGGGGCGGCCTGTGGCCGCCCGCGGAATTTAAGACCGCCCACCCACCCGTTTTTGGTATAGGGGGCTCCGCCCCCTATGACCCCCGGCGGGCGGATGATATCCGCCCCTACGGGTATTATGAACGTTATACGCCGTAGGGGCGGCCTGTGGCCGCCCGGGGAAAGCCTTCCCCACCCAAGGGGGAAGGCGGCCCGCAGGGCCAGATGAGGGGGCGTCCAAGGGGATCGCGCCCCGGGAGACGCGGCGGCCCGATGCCCCGCCCTTACTCCCGCTCGGTCAGGCCGCGGAAGCGCTCGCCGCAGGCGTGGATGACCTGGAGCAGGGACTGGTACAGGCCGGGGTACTCCCGGGCCAGGTCGTCGTGGCCCATGGCGGGCCACTGGCCCTTCTCCTTGTTGTGGGCGGCCAGAGCCTCGGCCAGCTCGGCCTCGCTGCACTTCATGTCGGCGTCGGGGATGCCGGCGGCGAACAGCCGGGGGGACAGGGAGAAAAACTCCGGGTTGTTGGCCGGGTCGGCCTGATACACCATGCGGTACACCTTATACACCGCGGCGGACAGGTAGTTCCCCGCGGCGCGGATGGCCCGGCGGCTGCCGGTCTTGCCCAGCAGGTCGAACAGCAGCCCCACGGAGTTGACGATCAGCTTTTTGGACAGCAGGGCCAGCACGCTGCCCCGCACGGCGCTGCCCTTCTCCTGGGACAGGTCGTACAGCTCCTCGGTGCCGATGGTGGTGCCGTCCCGGGTCATGGTGCGGCCCAGCAGGTAGTCGGCGGATACGCAGTAGTAGTCGCAGGCCCTGACCACGAAGGCCAGGCCGGGCTCCCGGATGCCGTTTTCGTAGTGGCTGAGCAGGGCCTGGGAGATGCCCAGGGCGTCGGCAGCCTTTCGCTGGCTGACCCCCTTCTCCTGCCGCAGCAGGGACAGAGTGCGGGAAAATTCGGGATTCATGGCGGTCCTCTCTCCTTTATGCCGCCCCGCGGGGCGGCGATCCTATACACAGAGTCATAGTATACCGGATGGAATACATAATGTAAAGAAAAAGTTGCGGAGGGCGGCCTGCGGCGGCCCGAGGGATAAAATTCCCGCCCACCCACCTCGTCGTCGCAAAGTACGCTTCGTTCGGGATGCCCAGGTGTGGGC